>JAHFOZ010000317.1 GCA_023261405.1 Planctomycetota bacterium | reverse complement strand
TACACGATGAAGAGGTCCGCGAAGCCGCCGTTGGTCACGAAGTTCTTGGTGCCGCTGAGCACGTAGGAGTCGCCGTCTCGCGTCGCGGTCGTGATGAGCGCGCCGGCGTCCGTGCCGCTCACGGGCTCCGTGAGTGAGTAGGCCCCGATCCACTCCCCCTTCGTCAAACGGGGGACATACTTCGACTTCTGGGTGTCGTTTCCGTAGCGCAGGAGCGGCGACTGGCAGAGTGAGTTGTGGACCGACATGGTCACCCCGGTCGAGGCGCATGCCCGGTTGATCTCCAGCTGGATGAGCGCGAGGCAGAAGTTGTCGAGGCCGGCGCCCCCGAGCGACTCGGGCGCCACGACGCCAAGGAACCCGAGAGCGGCCATCCTGTCCAGGATCTCCCTGGGGATCTCCCCCCTCCGGTCGATTTCCGCGGCGCGCGGGGCGAGTTCCTTGTCGGCGAATTCGCGGGCCGTCTGCTGGATGAGGGTCTCGTCCTCGGAAAGGTCGAAGTTCATGGCCGCTCCACCCCGAGGGCCAGGCCGTTGCCGCCCCCCATGCAGAGCGTGGCCACGCCCTTTCGGAGTTTTCGGTCGATCATTGCGTGAAGGAGGGTCACCACGATCCTGCAGCCGCTTGCGCCGATCGGATGCCCCAGCGCCACGGCGCCCCCGTTCACGTTCACCCGGTCCCCCTCAAGCCCGAGATCCCGGACCGCGGCCACGGTCGACGCCGCGAAAGCCTCGTTGATCTCGACGAGGTCCGCCTCGTGGGCCTTCCAGGGGTTGCGCTCGTCGAAGCGGCGCACGGCGTCGATCGTCGAGACGAGCACCCATTCCGGCGCCACGCCGGCGACCGCGTACCCCGTGAGGCGAGCCAGGGGCGTGGCCTGATGCACCTTGAGCGCCTTCTCGGACATCAGCACCACCGCCGCTGCGCCGTCGCTGATCTGGGAGGAATTTCCGGAAGTCACCGTGCCGCCGGGCTTGAACGCGGGCTTGAGGCCCGCCAGGCGCTCCACGGTCGAGTCCTCGCGCGGGCCCTCGTCCGCTTCCAGGGTCCTTGCCTCGCCCTTCTCTCCTTTCGTCTCGACCTGGAGGATCTCCGCGCGGAACCGGCCCGCCTTCGTGGCGGCGACCGCCTTGCGGTGGCTCTCGACGGAGAACGCATCCATGTCCCCTCGCGTCACCTTGAATCGTTCCCCTACGAGTTCGCAGGCCGTTCCCATGTGAAAATCGTTCGTGGCGTCCCAGAGGCCGTCGTGGACGAGTGAGTCCACGAGCTTCGCGTTCCCCAGCCGGGTCCCGCGCCGCGCGTCGGGAAGGAGATAGGGAGCGTTGGACATGCTCTCCATCCCGCCGGCCACCACGACGTCGGCGTCTCCCGCCTTGATGGTCTGCGCGCCGAAGAGGATGGCTTTCAATCCCGAGCCGCAGACCTTGTTGATCGTGACCGCCCCCTTGGAGGCCGGGATGCCGGCCCCGAGTGCGGCTTGGCGCGCGGGGTTCTGGCCCAGGCCCGCCTGCAGGACGCTCCCCATGAGCACCTCGTCGACCGCGTCCGCGGGGATGGCCGCCCGGCGGATCGCATCGCGCACGACGAGGGCCCCAAGCTGCGGCGCTCTGAGGGAGGAAAGGGACCCGAGGAATTTTCCAATCGGGGTCCGCACGGCGCCGGCGATGTAGACGTCAGGCGCCGGTTTATTGTAATGGTTGTCCTGAGGGTTGATCAACACTCATGGCCGAGACGATGTCCGGGACGGTCGAGCGGGTGACGTTCCACAACGAGGAGAACGGGTTCTGCGTGCTCCGGGTGCAGGCGCGCGGAGTTCGCGAGCTCGTCACGGTCGTGGGGCATCTCCCGAGCGTGACCCCCGGGGAGTTCCTGGACGCCACCGGCGCGTGGACGGTGGACCGCGACCACGGCCGGCAGTTCAAGTGCGATACGCTCCGCGTCACGCCGCCCAGCACGCTCGAGGGGATCGAGCGATACCTGGGGTCGGGGATGATCAAGGGCATCGGCCCGCACTTCGCCGCGAAGCTCGTGGCGGCCTTCGGCGAGAGGGTCTTCGACGTGATCGAGCGGGAGTCGGGGCGTCTGCGCGAGGTGCGCGGCATCGGCGAGGGGCGGCAGCAGAGGGTCGTCGCGGCCTGGGCCGACCAGAAGGTGATCCGCGGGATCATGGTCTTCCTGCAGTCACACGGGGTGGGAACGGCGCGGGCCGTGCGGATCTACAAGACCTACGGGGCGAGGGCGGTGGAAGTCGTGCGCGAGAATCCGTACCGTCTGGCGCAGGACATCTGGGGGATCGGATTCAAGACGGCCGACGAGCTGGCGGCGAAGCTCGGCGTGGAGCCGACGTCGCCGCTGAGGGCTCGCGCCGGACTCTCGTTCGTGCTCCAGACCCTCGGGGAGGAGGGGCATTGCGCGTTTCCCACACACGGTCTCGTGGAAGAGGCGGTGAAGCTCCTCGGCATCCCTGAAGAGACCCTCCGCGAGGCCCTGGCGCGGGAGGTCCTGGAGGGGCGGCTCGTGGAGCAGGAGGTCCGCGGGAAGGCGTGCATCTACCTGGCCTCGCTCCATCAGGCCGAGACGGAGCTGGCGCGGGCGCTGCGGGCGCTTCGGGAGGGGGCTCATCCGCTCCCGCCCCTGGACGTGGAGGCGGCGATCGCCGCGGCCGGGGCGGAGGTGAAGCTGGAGCTGGCGCCGAGCCAGAAGGAGGCGCTCCGGCGCGCGCTGGGGAGCAAGGTCCTCGTGGTAACGGGCGGGCCGGGCGTGGGGAAGACCACGCTGGTCAACAGCCTCCTGAAGATCCTCCTGGCCCAGCGTCTTCGCTGCCTCCTCTGCGCCCCCACGGGACGGGCCGCGCGCCGACTCTCGGAGGCCACCGGGCGCCAGGCCAAGACGATCCACAGGCTGCTGGAGGTGGATCCTGCCTCGGGCGGCTCGTTCAAGCGCAGCCGTGACAACCCGTTGGAGTGCGACGCGCTCGTCCTGGACGAGGCATCGATGGTGGACGTGGTCCTGATGCACCAACTGGTGAGCGCGATTCCGCCCGGCGCGGCGTTCGTGATCGTGGGCGACGTGGACCAGCTCCCCTCCGTGGGCCCGGGCAATGTGCTCCGGGACATCATCGAGTCGGCCGCGGTCCCGGTCGTCCGGCTGGTGGAGGTCTTCCGCCAGGCGGCGGAGAGCAGGATCGTGACGAATGCGCACCGGATCAACCGGGGGATGATGCCGGCGCTCGAGGCCGGATCCGACCGGCTGCAGGATTTCTATGTCGTCGAGGCGGCCGAACCGGAGGAAGTGCTGGAGAAGATCCTGCGGATGGTGAAGGAGCGCATCCCCGAGAGGTTCGGGCTGGATCCCGTCCGCGACATCCAGGTGCTGACCCCCATGAACCGTTCGCTGCTCGGCGCGCGCGAGTTGAACGCGCGGCTCCAGCAGGAGCTGAATCCGCCGGGGAAACCCGAGATCGCGAAGTTCGGGGCGACCTACCGCGAAGGCGACAAGGTGATGCAGATCCGGAACGACTACGACAAGGACGTCTTCAACGGCGACCTCGGCTTCGTGAAGACCGTGGATGCGGCAGAGCGCGAGGTGGCGGTGGACTTCGACGGGCGGACCGTGATCTACGACTTCGGCGAGCTGGACGAGGTCGTGCCCGCCTACGCGTGTTCGATCCACAAGAGCCAGGGGTCCGAGTACCCGGCGGTGGTGATCCCGCTCCATACCCAGCACTACCGAATGCTGTACCGGAACCTCCTTTACACGGGGGTGACCCGGGGGAGGAGGCTGGTGGTGCTCGTGGGGCCAAAGAAGGCCCTGGCGATCGCCGTGCGTCGGACCGAGGAGGGCGGGCGGCTCTCGGGGCTGCGGGAACGGCTCGAATCCGGTGAACCTTCGGGCAGGCCACCGGCGGGCCTGTCACCGGTCCGGCCGCCCGGGGCGGATCAGTAGCCGCGCGCGGCCGCCCGTTCCTTCATCTTGAGCTGGGAGATCGTGAGGAGGACCTCGTTGAGGAGGTGGTCCATCTGGGCGTCGTGGGGGATCCTGAGGCCCTTGTTCAGCCATTCGAGCGCGGTGGGGTAGGAGAGTTCCACCGCCCACATCCGGCCCAGCCGGTAGTAGGTCTTCACGAGGAGGTCGTCCACCTGGCGGTCGAGTTCCTTGGCCTTCTTGATCATGTCCACGTCGTTCTGCTTGAGCATGTGCTCGATGTTGCGTTTGGCGCCCGTGAGCGCGACCTCGGATGCCTTCCAGGCGCGGTCGGCCTTGGAAAGGTTCTTCGCCTCGGCCTCGAGGCCGTCGGCTAGCGCCTTCTGAGCCTCCTCGACCAATTCGATCGTCTTGTTGAGGATCTGCTTGTCGAGATCGTCCTTCTGCTGCTGCTGGTTCTTGTCCTTCTCCGCCGCCTTCTTGGCAAGCTGGTCCTTCTTGTCGTCGTTCTCCTTCTTGATCTCCTCGGCGATCTTGACGAGCATCTTCTTGGAGTCTTCCGCATAGGGCGTGTCGGCGTACTTTTCGGTCAGCGTGTGGAGCACTTTGATGGCTTGCTCCCACCGCTTCTCGAGGGTGAGGCGCTTGGCATCCTCAAACTTCGCCCGGCCGTCCTCCGAGTGAGCCTCCGCCCGCCTCTTCTTGCACTTCTCCTCGAGGGCCTTGTCCAGGAGCGCGGCCTCCTCGTACTCCGTCGCGGCCGTGCCGTAGAGGCGGTTCGCCATGCAGTATTCGGCCAGCTCGAACCGGGACGCGGCGTTCTTCTTGTCGATCCGGTCCAGGCGGATGCGGTAGAGGGAGTAGGCCTCGATGTCCTTGACGAGGAGCTTGCGGGATTCCTTCTCGCCGTTCACCAGCATCTCGAGGGTGTCGGGCTCGATCTTGAGGATCCTCCCCACGAGCATGCCCCCGTCCTTCTTCTGGAGCACGTCGTCGGGCTTTTTCGCGTCCTGCCCGGAGGCGGTCGCGGCGACTCCGAGCGTCAGGAGGGATGCGAGGATCATCTGTTTCATCGTGCCACTCCTAGCCGGGGGGTGCAGGACGGTTTCCCTACTCAACGGGACGGACGTCATGAAGTATATCCTGCCCCCAAAGAGAACACCACCCGCTCTCGTTCATCCCTGCGCTTCATGGTAGAATGGGGGGCTTATGGCGCGCATTACGGCCGCCTCCAGCTCGTTTCCAGACCACATGCTCTCCCAGGAGGAAGCCCGGCGGGCCGCCGAGAGGGCCTATGCCGGTCATCCCCGGCTCCTCCATCTCCTGAAGGTGTTTGATTCGTCGGGCGTGCGCCGCCGCTTTTTCGCGTTCCCTCCGGCCTACTATCTCGAGGGCCGCTCGTTCGGTGCGCGGAACGAGGATTACATCACCGGGGCGACCGACCTGGCCGAGCGCGCTGCGCGGGCTTGTCTGGAAAGGGCGTCCGTCGGGGCAACGGAGGTCGATCACCTGATCCTGGTGACCACGACCGGCCTCGCGACACCGAGCCTCGACGCGCGCGTCGCCGCCCGCCTGGGTCTTCGCGAGGATGTCCGCCGCTGGCCTCTCTTCGGTCTTGGATGTGCCGGCGGGGCCGGTGCCGTCATCCGGGCCGCGGATCTCCTCGCGGCCGCCCCGCGGGGACGGGTCCTCGCCGTGGCGGTGGAACTCTGCGGGCAGGTCTTCTCGCCCCGGGCGCTCGAGCCCGTGGACGTGGTGGGCGCGGCCCTGTTCGGCGACGGGGCCGCGGCCGCGCTGCTCCAGGGCGAGGCCCTGCCGGGCGCGGGACCCCGCGTGGTCGCGACGAGGACCGCCCTCTTCCCGGGAACTCAGCATCTCATGGGGTGGAAATTCACCTCGGACGGCATGAGGCTGCTCCTCTCCCCTGAAGTGGCCGATTTTGTAGGGGATCGGCTGAAGGGGGCGGTGGAGGGATTCCTGCGCGAACAGGGCGTCATGGCGGGCTCCATCTCCCGATGGATCCTGCACCCCGGCGGGAACCGGATCCTCGAGGAGTATCGGAAGGCGTTCGATCTCCAGGAATCCGCGCTCCAATTTTCCCGCGCTTCGCTTGCCGGCGCGGGAAACGTATCGAGCGCCTCGGTACTCCTCGTCCTGGCCGACGTCCTGGCCGCCTCGAGCCCCGGGGATGGGGAACGGGGACTCATGGTCGGCCTGGGGCCCGGATTCGGGGCGGAGATGGCCCTCCTGGAATGGTGACCTACGATGTCGTGGTCGTGGGCGGCGGACCCGCGGGCTCGACCGCGGCGATCGAAC
>JAHFOZ010000316.1 GCA_023261405.1 Planctomycetota bacterium | reverse complement strand
TCTATCAGCGCGGATTCTACCCGGTCGGGGGCGGGCGCATCGTCGTCTCCATCGGGCCGGGCGGGCTCCGCCCCCTCGAGCTCCTGGAGCGCGGTCCGCGCCTCTCGGTCACCGCGCGCGCCATCGTCTCCGGGCTCCCGGTCTCCATCGGCCGGCGCGAGATCGCCGAGATCGAAAAGGTCCTCGCGCTCGACCGCTCGGAGACCGTGGAGGAGCCCGCCCCGCGCGGACCGGGGAACATCGTGCTGATCGAGGTCCGGAGCGGGTCGCTGACGGAGGTCTTCGTCGGGTTCGGGCAGAAGGGGATCCCCGCCGAGCGGGTCGCCCGTGGCGCGGCGGAGGAGGCGGACCGCTACCTCCGTTCGAGCGCGCCCGTGGGGGAGCACCTGGCCGACCAGCTCCTGGTCCCGCTGGCGCTGGCGGGCGGTGGGGCCTTCGTCACCTCCCCGCTCACGGACCATTCGAAGACCAACCTCGAGGTGATCTCGAAGTTCCTGCCGGTCCGCTTCGAGGTCGTCGAGGTCCCCGGAGGCGTGCGCGTCGAGGCGAAGAAAGCATGATCGCCGGGCGCGCGGGACGTCCAATGAGGGAAGGCATGAACAGGCTGCGACTTCTCGCCGGATTCGCCGCGGCGGCGCTCGCGCTCGCGGGCCCCCTCCACGCCTCCGACTTCGAGACGGCCCACTGGACCGTCATCGCCGGCGCGAGGCCGCTCCCGGAGAAGGAACTCACGGGGGTGCTCGAAGGTCAGTACGAGGCCTGGAAGACGAAGACCGGCGCCGGGACCGGCGCGAAGCTCAAGCTCCAAGTCTGCTTTGACCGGACGGCGTTCCACGCCCTCCCTCACCGCGAGGGCCGCACCGCGCGGATCGACGGGACGCTGTTCCTCCTGTGGGACCCGGCCTGGGCGTCGGCGCTGTCCATGGCGGGCCCGGCGCACTTCCTGGAGACTGCGTACCCTGCGCTCTCGACGCGAAACGACGTCCCCCCGTGGGTGACAGGAGGCCTGTCCCTCTATCTGGCGGGCGTCCGCGGGCTCGATGGGAATGCCATGGCGGACCCTCTCGTCGGCCAGTGCGTCCACGCCGCCCAGACGATGATCCGGGCCGGCGAATGGACGTCGCTGGAAAGGAGCCTGAAGCTCGAAGGGCGGGACTACGAGGCCCGGAGACGGCTCGTCGACCTCCAAGGCTGGGCTGTTTTCTACGCCGCCTTCACCACGTCAGGAGTCGAGGGCGCCGCGGCGGTCCCGTCGCTCCTCGCCGACCTGGAAGCGGGTAAGAAGGCCGACGAGGCGATCGCGGCTTTTCACAAGGCGCTCGGCGCGGCTTCTCCCGTTGCTCTGGAAAAGATCGTGAGGGATCCTCTCTCGAAGCTCAAGGTCGAGTCGAAGACGCGGGAGGAGGAGGAGTGGTGGGTGGGCGAGACGGTTCACTACGCGATCCGCGTCCAGAAGGGGGCGAACAACCGGAAGACGCGGGCGACGGACCGGCAGATCCTCGAGGATCTGAAGTCCCGGATGGAGCTCGTATTCGAGAAGTACTCGACCGCCTTCCGATTCCAGGGCTTCCTTGCGGAGCGTGCCACGCTCCGGCTCTACAAGGACCGGGCCGCGTACCAGGCCGCGGGGTCCGCGCGAGACACGGCCGCCGGGTACAGTCCGGCGAGCCGGGAGCTCGTGGCCTACGAGGACAGCGCGGAGGAGGGGAAAGTCTTCCAGGTCCTCTGCCACGAAGGCTGCCACCAGTTCTTCGACCTGGCCTTCCCCGGCTTCTACGACACGGACGCGATCCCCATGTGGTTCAGCGAGGGGCTGGCCGACGGCTTCGGCGCCTCGGAGCTCCGCGGCAAGGAGCTCCACGTCTTCACCCTGGGCGGCACGGCGTCCTGGCGGATCGACGAGATCAAGAACGGCGTCCAGCAGGGCAGGACCGCCCCGCTCCGGACCCTGCTCGACCTCGGTCGTGAGCCCTTCATGAAGAACGCGGACCTCAACTACGCGCAGTCGTGGTCCTTCGTGCACTTCCTCTGGAACTCCCCGGGCCTCGAGCCCGGCAGGGGCCAGTACTCGGAGATCGTGCTGCGCCTGATCGACGGCTTCAAGGCGGGCAAGCCCCGCGACCAGGTGTACAAGGAGGCCTTCCAGCTCAAGGGCAAGCCCGTGAGCGTCGACGACCTCGAGGTCGAGTGGAAGGCCTACGTCCGGACGCTCAAGGCGCGCGGGAAGTAGGCGGCCATCGGCGTCTTCACTTTCGCCCCTCCACGGCGAGCATCATGGCCCGCGCGAGGCGGGCGCCGAACTCCAGGCGGTCCTTCGACACGGGCAGGCGGCCCAGCCGCGCGTTGTGCGCGATCCCCTGCTCGAGGATGAAGGCCGGGACGCCCCACTCGCGGTCGAGAAACTCGTAGACCGTCGCCCGGCCCGGCGCGGGATCGTCCTTGCGCGGCGGACGCGGGCCGTCGCGATCGGGCGAGAACGTCGTCCCCTCCCTGAGAAGGCGGAAGAAGCGGTCGGCGGGATCCTTGAAATCCTCGGAGCCGCTCAGCCAGTCGCCCCGCTCCTGGTTGTGCAGCGTCAGGAAGAGGTCCACCGGCTTCCCGGCCGCGATCCACCGGTAGAGCTGCTTCTTGGCGTGGAAAATCTCGGGCATCCTCCGGCGGTCCTCGCTGGACGACACGTTCACGCTGTCCCAGTTGCGGTTCAGGTCCCAGCCGTTTCGGTTGAAGCGCACGCCGCCCCGCGCGCAGCCGTCCGGGTCCATCATCGCGAAGACCTTGAAGACCGCGCGGTCTCGGAATCCGCGGGCCTCGGGGTCGTCCGAGAGCATCCAGCGGACCGCGCCCTCCCCCGCGAAGGAGGTCCCGCTCTCCCAGGCGTGCTGCCGCACCATGAGCCAGACGACCTTCTTCCCCGCCTCGGGCAGGGAGGGGTTCGTGACCGTGAGGAGCCGGAGCGGTCGGCCCTCGACCGTCTCCCCGATCGTCTCCTCGCGGAAGTGGGCGTGGCCGCGGATCTCCGAGAGGAACCGGTCGAGTCGCGCCACCGTGTACGGCTCGATGTGCGCCACCCAGAGGCGGTCCGCCTCGGGCTTGAGACGGAGGGTGAGTTCCTTCCTTTCCTTGTCGAAGCTCAGCGTCTTCAGGTGTTCCCAGGAGCGGCCGTCGGGGCTCACGAGGGGCGGCGTGTCGTCCATGATGCAGATCGCGCCGGGCTTGTAGTCGTACTCGCCCACCAGGTCCGTGAGCGTGACCTCGACGTCCCGACCGCGGAACCCGTCCACCCGGAAGGAATACCAGCTCACCTGCCGGTTGCGCCCCTGCTCGTCGGCCTGTCCCGGCACGCGCGCCCGGAACCGGCCCGGCTCGATCTCCCGGACGTTCTCGAGGCAGCCCCCCTCGAAGTCGCTCGAGAGCCCCGGCGACGCGCAGGCCGCCAGAAGGAGGCAGAGCGGGACGGCGGCCCTCAACGAAGCGACTCCAGGAAACTCAAGAGGTCGCGGAACTCCCGACGGGTCATCGCCGCGTGGAGCTTCTCGGGCATGATCGAGAGCATCGACGCGCGGCGCTCGCGGATGTCGGCGCCCTTCACCTTCACAAGCTGCGCCTGGGCGTTGATGAGCGTCGTGTCGCCGGTCGTGACGTCCTCCTGGAAGATGCGGCCGTCGCAGACGTCGTCGTCCTTCGTCAGGATGCGCCAGACCACGAACATCGGGGCGACCTCCTTCGAGGGCTCGAGGATAGACTCGACGAGCTTTTCGCGCCCGTGCGAGCGCCCGATCGTGGAGAGGTCCGGCCCCACCTTCCCGCCCCGGCCGCCCACGGTGTGGCACGTGGCGCACTGCGGGCCGCGCGGATGGAAGAAGACGCCCTCCCCCGCCGCGGCATCGCCCGGCCCGGCCAGGACCTTGCGCCAGCCGTCGTTGTCCTCGGGGCGGCCGGCCACGGGTTTCAGCGCGACGATCGCCAGGCGCTCCGCCGCCTCGGGGTCCTGGAGCTTCTCGAGCGCCTCCCGGACCTTCGGATCGGCCATCGCGCCCGAGAGCGAGCGGAGCGCCACGGACCGGAGCTCGGGCTCGCCGAGCGCCTGGATCAGGATCGCCCGCGTCTCCTCCGAGGCGGGCGCCGAGTGGGAGAGCCCGAGCAGCGCCTCGCGGCGGACGGCGGCCGGGGTTCCGGAGGCGAGCTCGCGGAGGATCTTCTGCGCCCCCTCGGCCGGGAGGAGCGTCAGGGCGCGCACCGCCTCGAGCCGGAGCGGATCGGGCCCCCGGGTCAGGGATTCGAGCTTTGGGAAGGCGCGCAGCGGGTGCTCCGGGCGCAGCATGCGGAGCGCGAGGGCACGGAGCTCGGCGGGCTTCCGCGCGTCCTCGAGCATGCGGGCGATGTGGAACTCGGGGCCGACCTGGTCGGCCCGGTGGCGCTCCGTGGCGCTCAGGAACTCGATCGCCGCAACGAAGGCCTCGAAGACCTCGCGCGTGACCGGCGGACGCGACGCCGCGGCGGACAGGGCCTCGTCATGCTCCTTGAGCCCCGCCTCGCCCACCCACTGGATCGCCGCGCGGCGGACGCCGGGGTCGGGATCGGCGAGGAACTTCGCGACGGCTCCCGCTTCGTTCCTCTGACGGAGCGCGAGGAGGACCCCCGTGCGGACTCGCGGATCCTTAGACGCCGCGAGCGCCGACGGATCCGCGCTGCGCGCCAGCGCGTCGATCGCGGTGGCCGAGAGGAAGGGGTCGGGGTCCGCCAGGGTCGACTCGAGCGCGGCGGCGTCCGCCGATCGAAGCCCCTTCAGCGCCTGCATGCGGACGAAGGGCGACGGATCCGTGGTCGCGAGCTTGAGCAGGTTCGCCTGGTCCGTGCAGAGCCGCGCGGCCTCGCCCCGGACCTCGGGGGCGCGATCGGCGAGCCCGAGATCGATGAGCTTCCCGGTCCAGAGCGCCTGGATGCGCGCGCGCGGGCTCGAGTCCTTCCGAAGAACCTCCTCGAGCTCCTCCTTGGACTTGCCGGCCGCGGCGGCCGCGCGGACCTCGCGGTTCCAATGGGAAATCGAGGGCGCGGCGGTCGGGACGGGCGTCTTCGCGCGGATGCGCCAGATCCGGCCCTTGAGATGGACGTTGTAGGACTTGTCCATCCAGTCCGTGAGGACGACCGAGCCGTCGGGCGCGAGGGCGATCCCCACGGGGCGGAAGTTTTCGCCGCCCTTGATCACGGTCTCCGGCCTGGAGCCGAACGAGGCGCCGCGCGGCTCGAGCCGGTAGCGCTGGATGACGTGGTCGCCCCACGAGGTGACCAGAAGGGCGCCGCGGTATTCGTCGGGGAGCGCGTCGTGCTCGTAGGCGAGGACCCCGGAGGCGCCCTCGCCGGTGCCGGAGACCATGGGGAGCGTGCCGGGCAGCTCGCCGTCCCAGGCGGTGAACGGGTGGAGCCCCTTCCGGCCGTTCCGGAAGCGGTACCCGTAGTCGCCGTCGGGGACGATGTGAAGTAGCCGGTTGGGGGGCCGCGAGTCCGGGTCGTTGTCCACCGCGAAGAGCCGGCCGAAGGCGTCAAAGCCGACGTGGAAAGGGTTCCAGAAGCCGGTGGCGAGGCGGACGAGCCCGCTGCCGTCGGTCTGGATCCGGTAGATGTTGCCGCCTTCGCCGCCGCCCGAGAGCGTGGTCCCATCGGCGCCGACGAGCCTGTAATCGAGGCCGAGGTTCTCACCGAGGCCGAAGACGAGGCGGCCCTCGGGGTCGAACGCGAACCCGCTGAGCCCGTTGTGCGGGTAGTCGCCCTTGGTCTCGAGCTTGGCCAGCAGCTTCCGCTGCGAGGCGTCGTCCTGCTTGAACGTCCAGACCTCCCAGCGTGTCGCAAAGTAGACGTCGTTCCCGCGGAGCGCGAGCCCCATGCCGTAGCGGAACCCGTCGGCGAACATGGAGACCTTCCGCGCGCGGCCATCCGGCGCGTAATCCTCGAAGATCACGATCTTGTCCGAGGGGTGCCGCGTGTAGTTCTTGGGCGGGAAGTGGGTGTTGGATTCGATCGCCCAGATGCGCCCCTTCGCATCGACCGCGACGCCGGTGGGGGTGACGATCTCAGGCTCGACCGCCACGAGTTCGACGGCGAGGCGGGCGTCGGTGGCGACGGGCGGCTGCACCTGCAGGAGCAGCGAGAGCAGGAGGAGGGTGTCCAAGAGGCGGCCCCTTTCGTAATCCTAAGTACCTGTCCCCAAGTATATCCGAATAGCATGTGGGCTCACGTGACGACTGATGGTGATGGCTGCTTCGGGTCCTGCGTTGATTGCGCCGAGGACCGATCTCACATGTTCCATG
>JAHFOZ010000315.1 GCA_023261405.1 Planctomycetota bacterium | reverse complement strand
CTGGTGGAGCCGGACCTGCACCAGGTCCAGCTCGTTGCACCGAAGTTCCCTCAGGGCGTCCTTCTCCTCGGCATCCTCCCGCAGGAGGCCCGTCAGCGCCTGGTTCTGCATCGCGACCGCCTGCCGGGCCCTTTCCAGGGAGCTCCGCGCCACGTCCTCCTTGACCCGCCGGAGGCCGAGCAGCGTCTCGAGCCGGAACGCGAAGGCCTTAGCCATGCTTCGGCGCCTCCCCGAACCCCTTCACGAGGTCCAGAAGCTTCCGGACGCTCTCCTCGAACGGCGCCTTCTCCTCGACGCCCTGCCGGAGGAGCTTGAGGATCGCGGGATTCGAGCGCACGGCCAGGTCGATCTCGGGGTTCGCCCCCTTCGCGTAGGCGCCCACGTTGATGAGGTCCTCGGCGCCCTTGTAGGCGGCCAGGAGCGCGCGGACCCTCGTGGCTGCCTCCCGGTGCCCGGGAGAGGCCACGTCTCCCATGAGGCGCGAGACGCTCGCCAGCGGGTCCACCGCGGGGTAATGCCCGCGCACGGCCAGCTCGCGCGAGAGCCACACGTGGCCGTCGAGGATGGACCGGGCGGTATCGCCGATGGGCTCGTTCATGTCGTCCCCCTCGACGAGGACGCTGTAGATCCCGGTGATCGAGCCGCGGTCGGAGCGGCCGGCGCGCTCGAGGAGCCGCGGCATCTGGGCGAAGACCGAGGGCGGGAAGCCCTTGGTGGTCCCCGGCTCGCCCGCGGAGAGGCCGATCTCGCGCTGGGCCATCGCCATGCGGGTGATGGAGTCCATGAGGAGGAGGACGTCCTTCCCCTGGTCGCGGAAGTGCTCGGCCACGGCGGTGGCGGTGAAGGGGGCGCGCACGCGGAGGAGGGCGGGCCGCTCCGAGGTCTCCACGACGACCACGCTCCGCCGGAGCCCCTCGGGGCCGAGGTCCTTCTCGATGAATTCGCGGACCTCGCGCCCGCGCTCGCCCACGAGCGCGATCACGGCGACGTCCGCGTCGGTCGCGCGCGCGCACATCCCCAGGAGCGTGGACTTCCCCACGCCCGAGCCGGAGAAAAGGCCCACGCGCTGGCCCTTCCCGCAGGTGTTGAGCGCGTCGATGGCGCGCACGCCCGTGGAGAGCGGCTCGCGAATGCGCTGCCGCGCGAGCGGGTGGGGCGGGCGGGCGTGGAGCGGCGCGGTGAGCTCCGCGGCGAGATCGGGGCCGCCGTCGATGGGGGTGCCCAGGGAGTCGATCACGCGCCCCAGCAGGGCGTGACCCACGGGCACGCGCTGCACGGTCGAGAGGCAGGCCACCTCGTCGCCCCGGCGGATGCCCAGGAGCTCGCCCAGGGGCATGAGGAGCGTCGCGTCCTGGCGGAAGCCCACGACCTCGCAGCGCACGCGCTCGCGGTCGCGGGTCCGGATCTCGCAGAGCGCCCCCACGGGCAGGGCGAGGCCCTCGCACTCCGCCACGAGGCCCACCACCTGGGTCACGCGGCCCAGGAGCCGCGCGGGCTCGATCTCGGGCAGGCGGGCGAGGCAGCGTTCGAGGATCATCCCAGCAGCCCCCGTTCGATTTCGGCGAGCTGTGCGGCGATCCCCGCGTCCACGGCGCCCTCCTTCGTGGAGACCACGCAGCCGCCGCGTTCCACGTCCGGGCCCGCCTCGAGCGAGATCCGGCCGAGATCGGAGAACTGGCGCTTGAGGTCGGGCAGGCAGGCCTCCACGACCTCGAGGTCCGCCGGGTTCAGGAGGACGCGCATCTCCCGGCGCCAGGCCAGGAGTTCCACGGCGCGCCGCACGGCGGCAGTGGCCACGGGGCGTCCCATCTCCACCTGGGCGCGCACGATCTTCCCCGCCACGGCCACCGCGAAACGCACGAGGTCGCGCTCCGCCTCGGCCGCGAGGGATTCCCGCCTTTCCTCGACGGAACGGGCCGCGCGGGCCAGGAGCTCCTGAAGGCCGGCGCTCTCGGCGGCGACCCGGGCGCGAGCCTCGCGGGCGCCCGCGTCGAGTCCCTCGAGACGCCCCTGCTCGCAACCCGCCCGGCGCGCTTCGTCGAGGACGGCCTCGCGCCGCGCCTCCGCCTGACGGACGATCTCGCCGGCGCGAACGCGGGCCTCGTCCACGAGGGCCTGAGCCTCGTCCTCGAACGACTGGAGCCGGAAGGGTCTGATGTCTTCCATCCTAGGACCCTCCCCCCTCCTTCGCCGGCAACCCGTGAACCATACCTGCGTTTCTATGTGGACTCACTCAGACCACCATCTCCGCGCCGCCGCGGCCTTCCACGATGAGCTCGCCCGATTCCTCGAGCTGACGGACCATGTCCACGACGGCCTGCTGCGCGGCCTCGACGTCGGAAAGCCGCACGGGACCCATCATCTCCATCTCCTCCCTGAGGTTCTCCGCGGCGCGCTGGGACATGTTCTTGAAGAACTTCTCGCGGAGGTCGGGCGCCGCGGTCTTGAGGGCGAGCGAAAGCCGGGAGGTCTCCACGTTCTTGAGGAGGTTCTGCACGCCGCGGTCGTTGACGCGGTGGATGTCCTCGAAGGTGAACATGAGGCGGCGGATCCGGTCCACCATCTCGGGCTCCTCCTCCTGGAGGCCCTCGAGGATGCCGCGCTCGACGGAGCGGGGGACGAGGTTGAGGATGCCCGCGGCGCTGCCCACGCCGCCGGTTTTCCGGAGGTCCTGGGTGACGAGGCCCGAGAACCGCGTCTCGAGCGCCCGCTCCACCTGCTGGACCACCTCGGGGCTCGTGTGCTCCATGGTGGCGAGGCGCCGGACGATCTCCTGCTGCTTCTTCACGGGGAGGCTCTCGAGGATGGAGGCCGACTGCTGCGGGCCCAGGTGGGCCAGGATGAGCGCCACCGTCTGGGGATGCTCCTCGCCGATGAACGC
This sequence comes from Planctomycetota bacterium, assembly GCA_023261405.1. Classification (GTDB taxonomy): domain Bacteria; phylum Planctomycetota; class MHYJ01; order MHYJ01; family JACPRB01; genus JACQFK01. Next base: position 3,425 of record JAHFOZ010000315.1, on the reverse strand, counting down.
GAGGAGGTTCTCCTTGTCGGTCCGCTGGAGGAACCCGAAGGGCGACATGCGGGCGGAGGCGGTCTGCACGATGCGGTCGACCTCGGCGGCGGGGTACGTCTTCTCCAGGAGCCGGCGCGCGTAGGCCAGCCCGCCCTGCTCCACGTGCTGCTGGGCGAGCGCGGTGCTGTAGAACTCGCGGAGGACCGCGTCGCGCTCCTCTTTCGAGGCCGGGACGTTTTCCAGGCGGGCGATTTCCAGCGCCACGCGCTCCTGGTCCGCCTTGGCGAGGTGGCCCATGAGACGCTCCGCGGTCTCCGCGTCCACCGCGACGAGCAGCACCGCCGTGCGACGCGCGCCGCCCGCTTCCGAGCCCCGGACTCCGGTTTTCGTTTCCGTCATGGCCTTCCCCTAGCGTCCCGACATCCAGCGGCCCAGGATGATGCCGCCCCCGGAGGGGTTCTTGGCCACCATCTCCCGGATGCCCGCCTGAAGTTTGCTCGACTCGCCGGGCGCGCCCGCCAGCACGAACGGCTCCGCCGGCGATTCCTGCGAGTCGATGCGGTCCTTCAATCCCTCGATCTCTTCCACGAGCCCCATCGGCGCCACCGCCCGCGCGACCTTGAAGATCGCCCAGAGCGCCAGGGGCACGAGCAGCACCGCCAGGAGGGGGCCGCCCCACGCGCCCACGAAATCGGCGACGCGGTCGAGGAGGCCCGGGGCCGCGACGAGGTCGGGCTTCCTCGTGGGGATGGGGACCGGGAAGATGCTCACCCCGTCCTCGGAGGCCTGCATCCCCAGGATGTTCATCACGCCCTTCCGGATTTCGGCGACGCGGGCGAGCAGGGCCGGGTCCATCTTGCCGTCGGCGGCCGCCTCGACGGGGATGCTCACCGTGGCGGTGATCTTCTCGATCTCACCCTGCTCCTGGGTCTCGAGGACCTTCACGCGATCCAGCTTGTTCTCGACCGATGACGACGTCTGGGTCTCATCGCGGCCTCCCGTGGAGCCGCCGCCCGAAGGGGAGCCCAGTTCCCCCTCGCCCTTGATGCCGACGGGCGCGCTTCCCTCCTGGCCCTTGATCTTGCGCTGATCGGTCTGCTCGCGGACGGGTTGCGGGTTCTGGTGCTTCTCCGATTCGCTGGTCGTATTCTTGCTGCGGAGCGTGAGGTTCACCGCGGCCTTGGACCCGCGGTACATCGCCTCGATCTTCCGCTCGTAATTCTGCTCCTGTTGGCGCTTCAGATCGAGGAGGCCCGCCGCCGAGCCCATGCTGGCCGGCTGCACGGCGTAAAAGCGACCCTCGGTGTCGGCAATGTGCACGGCCTCGGGCTGCAGGCCAGTCACTGCGCGGGCCACGAGCCCGGCCACCGCGAACGTGTTCTGGGGCGAGAACTCCTTCCCGGGGCGGAGCTTGATCCTGACCGCGGCACTTCCCTTCTGCCCGCCGGCGAAGATCGCCTGGCGGGCATCCGCGGGGTTCAGGATGACTTCCGCGGATTCCACGCCGTCCATGGTGCGGATCATGTGCTCCAGCTTGCCCTGGAGGGCGAGCTGGTGGCGCTTCTCGTTCTGCCACCGGCCGACGAACGGGTCGCTGGTCTTCAGGAAGTCCCAGTAGACCTCGGTGCTCAATACCCCGTTGCTGTTGAGCTCGAGAAAGACGCGGTCGGCATCCGCCTTGGGCACGTAAATCTCGCGGTTGCGAACCTCGTGCTGCTGGTTCTTCTCCTGGAGCTGCTTGAGGACGCGGCCGCGGTCGGCGTCGCTCACCTCGTGGCCGACCACGCGGACCATGCCCCCGTCGCCGGAGGCGGAGGTCGAGTACCAGACCAGGAGCGAGAAGAGGACGGCGGCGCCGGCGAGAAGAGCCATGCGCTGGGAGCCGTTGAGGGCGCCCAGCATCTGCCGGATGCGGTCCAGGGCTTGTTTGTACCAGTCCATCTAATCCCCTCTTCCTCTCTCCCGGCCGCCCCGCGACCCGTCCGGGATCGCAGGGGGCTCCCCTTCGCAGCGCGTTCCGCTGCGACTTTATGGTTCGACTGCATTGAACCCCTGGTTCCCGCCGCTGGCGGGGAACCCAGGGAATCAATGCGGGCTCACCACTAGATGCGCATCTGCTGGATGCTCTCGAACGCCTGGACGAGCTTGTTCCGGATCTGGAGCAGCGCCTCGAAGGAGATCTGCGCCTTCCGGAAGGCGACCATCACCTGGTCGTCCGTGGCCTCGCCGTGGGTGAACTTCTCGAGCACCTGGTCGGCCTCCTGCTGGAGGCGGTTCACGTCCTCGATCGACGACTTGAGGATCTCCTTGAACGAGCGCTCGCCCTCGGCGGGCGGCGGCCCGGCCGCGGGCCCCGTCCCCGCGGGCCCCTTGAGGGGGTCCAGGGGGGCGACGTTCGGCCCCATCGGTGAGATGCTGTCGGTCATGATCTTTCTTCTTAGGCGAGGATCCTCAGGGCGGACGCCTGCATCGACTTCATGGCGTCGAGCGCCGAGATGTTCGCTTCGTAGGCGCGCGAGGCGGACATCATGTCCACCATCTCGATGACGGAATTGACGTTCGGGGAGAAGACCAGTCCCGCATCCGGACCGGCGGGCACCGCGTGCGGATGGTCGGGGTCGTGCTCGGACGGGAAGGGGGCGGGATCGTCGACGACACGGGGGACCGCGACGCCTCCCCCGGGCAGCGCCATGAAGACGGCCGTCTTCCGGCTGTACGGGATGTGGCGCACGAAGGTCTGGCCGTCGGGAGTGCGCATGGTTTCGCGGCGCGCGCTCGTCGTGCCCGCGTTGGCCATGTTGTTCGCGATGAGGTCCATGCGGAGGCGCTGGGCGCGCATGCCGCTGGCGGAGATCTCGAAGGCGCTGGCGTCCACGGCTCTATCCCCCCTCAGGCGATCCGCTCGGCGATCGCCGTGCGCAGCTGGGCGAACTGGTGGGCCAGCAGGCTCGCCGCCAGATTATGGAGGCTCGCATTCCGGACCATCCGGCCCATTTCCATATCCATATCGACATTATTCCCGCTGTGCCGCAGGATTCCTGCGTCTCGGGTCTCCTCGAAGCGGACCTCCAGGCCCGTCGGGGTCGGGCGCAGACCGGGCCCGGCGGCCATCTCGAAGACCCCGGTGGGGGACTGCCGGGCTCCCTCGTAAGCCCGGGAGAGGGCCCGCTTGAACCCGGCTTCGGGGGCGTCCATGGCCTTGTATCCCACCGTCTCGGCGTTGGCGATGTTCTGGGCGATCGCCCTGTGCCGGGCGGAGCTGAAGTGGACGATCGCCTCCAGCGCGGGCAGCGACCCCCGGTCGAACATCGTCTGGATCATCGCGTGGACTCCTCCGAAGAGACTCCGTCAGAGCCTGGTGATCGCAAGCCCCGTGCCAGAATCTTTCTCCCCAATCGCCCCTAACTCACTGTCTCCCGGGATGATACAAGCCCCCTCTCCAG
>JAHFOZ010000651.1 GCA_023261405.1 Planctomycetota bacterium | reverse complement strand
CCCAACGCGCGTTCGAAGAGGCCTTCCAGCTCCAGCCGTCGAGCGATCTGGTGTACGCCTATATCAAGAAAGCTGGGGGCGACATGATCGCCGCGATGATGAGCGATCGCGATCGCAAGATCCAGGATACGGGCCGCCGACTGCTTGAACTCCCGAAACCGGGCGATCCGTTCCGCGAGGCGGCGGGTGAGAAGGACCCGCGGGCCCGTGTGGTTCGCGAGACCCAGGAGGAACAGCTCCGGCGCGAGAAGGTGGTGGCTGCGATCCGCGAGAGCACAGAGGAGGTTCGCGCGATTGCCGGGAAGAGGGACCCTGCGCCTCCTCCTGCTCCCGTGGTCACGCCTCCACCGGCCCCGGCTCCCGTTGAGCCGACACCGGTCGCTACGGGTGAACCCCCGCCCGTGAGGCCGGACCCGCGGCCCGCCACCATGAAATCTGGTGACTGGTTCTACCGGGCTGTGCCGCCCGATGAGAACGGGGACAAGCATCCCGACTTGAACCTGAGATACAAGGGGCCCCATTCCCCCGGCGATCACCGCGTCGACGGCGAGCACAACGAGTCGTGGGACGGTGAGCTGTACCAGTCGTTCAAGCAAGGGCGGGTGCTGCGGGGAAACTACTCGGCGGACTACGAGGTGCAGATCGCCACGGCCGCCGCGGCTCTGGACCTCACTTATGACGAGTTGTATGCGGGCTACGTCCAGCGGCCGACTCTCGGGCAGCTTCCGGTTGTCAATTATCTCTTTGATAGTACGCCGGCGACGCTGGTATCCCCGGGCGCGGGGGGCGGGGGCCCGCTCACCGGGGCCACGTTCATTCCGGACCTGGATGTGCACCAAATCCTGCTCGACTCCAATGAGATCGAAGGGCGGAGAGGCGTCCGCGATGAGGATGCGGGTGTTCCCATCCACGGCGTCCCTGGAGGGGAGGGTCGATCCAACGGCACAGCGGGAGGCAGGATGCCGAAGATGTGGATGGGGGGCGGTGTCCCGTCGGACGTCCCCGGTCGGGGTCCGGGGGCCGCTCAGGACGAATTCCTCAAGCGCATGGAGACCTCCGTTTATCGGAACGCGGGGACCCCACCGGTGACGTACACCGCGAAGGTGGAAGAGAACAGGCAGATCTCGGGGAAGCCGCCCGCGGGGCCCAGGAATCCGGAGGCCCCGTTGCAGAGCCTCGAAATGAGGCGCCGGCTCGAGGCTGAGCTGACGCGCGATGCCGGCGGCCGCCCGCTCGGACGGCTGGATTACGATCCCCCATCGAACTCGTTTGTGGTCACCGACACCCCGGCGGTGCAGGCGCGCGTCAAACGAATCCTCGAGGAGAAGGCCAGCACCCTGAACGAAACTGGCATCAGCGGCGGCATCGCCCCCAAGAAGCCCTTGGATGGAAAGGTGACTGCGGTGGCCAACGAACTCGGCCTGGTGGTGATCTCGATCGGCAAGGACGTGGGCGTGCTTGTAGGCGATGAGTTCACTGTCTTCCGCGAGAATGAATTCGTGGCGAAAATCGTGATCGACCGCTCCGATCGACGGTGGTCTGCTGGGAAGATAGTCCTTAAGAAGGTCGATCCCCGGGTTGGCGACGAGGTGTCGAACCACATCTACGTCTCGCGCCAGGGAGCAGATTGGGTCAGCAAGACCACGGAAGTTCTGGCCGCCAACGCGTCCACGAACCAGGTCGGGCTTCGCGCCTCCTATGCGGCGCGCGGCCAGCTCTTTGCGATTACGCGTGACTCGAAGTTCGTGGCCCTCGTCATGGTGAAGGAGTCCAGTGAGGAAGGATCGCTGGGCGGGGTCTGGCGGGGCCTGGCCGTCGGACGGGTGCTGCCGGGGGATAGCGCCGTCGGGGTGGCGGATCCGGCGACGTATCTCGCGGGCTTGCCCGAGGAGGTCCGGATGGATCTGGCCTCCCGCGCCGCGCAGAGAAACGTCAGGGCGAAGATGGGGATCGCACGATGAACCGGCAGGTCCTGGGCTGGGGCGTCGCGTTCGCGGGCACCGCGACCATGGCGGTGTTGCTCCTCGCGGCCGC
>JAHFOZ010000650.1 GCA_023261405.1 Planctomycetota bacterium | reverse complement strand
CCCACATCCCGTGGTCAAACCCGCTCACGTGGATGCCGATGCGGTCGAGTTCTTCGTCCGAGAGGCCCAGAAGGATCATTTCAAGGGCCAGATCGCGATTTTCCTGGATCGCCGAAATCCGCAACGAATCGAAGGCCTTGCACTTCTCAACGGACGACTTTCCCCGGAACCCCGCCAGGATTTCCCGGTCGTGCGGAAGGGAAGGCTGTGGCTTGAGAGCCCAGTATCTCACAAGTGTAACTCGCCCTGAACCCGTGCAGTCGGGGCATTTCAGGAGCAAGTGCTGCCTCCTCATCCTCTCGGACAGGATCGGCGGCATCAACTTGGTGGTTCCGGGGCAGTCCACGAAGGGCAGGAACAGGGCGATAGCTCCCGCCACGAGCAGGATCGCCATGAGGGCCAGGAGGGCTCCCGCGATCCGGGGTTTCATGGGTCGCTGGTGAGTATAGACGCGTCCCTTTGCTCGAACCAGCAGAAGCGAATCGCGTGTTCCTCCTTGACATGCCGCCCGGTGTGAATCATAATGAATCTGTATGATTCATAAAATGATGCAGCTGCGGGGCGGGGCGATGCGCCCGCTTACCTTGAGGAACCTGCCTCCGGCGGTCGCTCGGGCGGTGAAAGAGCGGGCCGACGCGGACGGGGTGAGCCTCAATAAGGCCGTCATCCGCCTGCTCGAGGAGGCCCTGGGGCTGGCCCGGCGCAAGCCCGCCCGTATCTACCACGACCTCGATTTTCTGATCGGCGCATGGACCGAGGAGGAGGCACGGGAGATGGAGCGGATTCTCAAAGAAGAGCGGAAGATCGAGCCGGAGATGTGGAAGTGAGCGGGATCCTCCTGGACACCTCCGCCTACAGTCACCTCATGAAGGGCCATCCGGCCGTCGCGGAGGCGGTCCTCAAAGCAGAGCGGATCGTGGTCAACCCGGTGGTGGTGGGGGAATTGCTCGCGGGTTTTCGCAAGGGGCAGTTCCGGAAGCGGAACGAAGAGTACCTGGCGGCCTTCCTGTCACGCCCCCGGGTCGACCTGGTCCCCATCGATGGCGCCACGGCCGAACGATACGCCGTGATCAAGGATTCGCTCCGGGTGGCCGGGACGCCGGTCCCGATCAACGACCTGTGGATCGCCGCCAGCGCGATGCAGCATGGCTTCAAGCTCCTCACGGCCGATTCGGATTTCCTGCGAATCCCCCAGGTGCACGTAGAGTTCGTGGAGACGCCGGGGGACCGGCCGCTCTTGAAGCCGGTTAGGCGGGCAGGGAAGGGCAAACCGGCTTTAAAATAAAGCGCCCCGACGACGGGTCGGGGCAGTTGGAGCGGGATCTAATTTTTACTTCTTCTGCGATGAGTACAGCAATGGCCGTGCCACCAGGAAACGATGAATTCTGCGTTATTATCGAGTTGTAGCGTCGAGAAGTGCCAAGACTGCTTGGCTGTATTGGAGGGTGGTTGTAAGTGGTTGGTTTTTAATCAGTTGAGGTGACATCTTTGGTTGGCGCCTGCTGGGGGAGGACTGACGAAATCTGGACCGCGCTGGTGGATTCCTCGCCCAGGTCCGTGAACTTGGTAATCCCATACTTCTTGATCAGGTTCTGGAGATGCTGGCGGGATATCCCCAGCACCCGCGCCGTGTGGGTGACGTTGTACTCGTTCCGCCCCAGGGCCAGCACGATATAGGACTTCTCGAAAGTGTCCCGCGCGGTCTCCAGGGTCCGGTAGGCGGTCCCGGCGCTGGAGAGATTCATGTCGTCCGTGGAAAGATACTGGTTGTTGGAGAGGATCACGGCCTGCTCCACGCGGTGCTTCAGCTCCCGGATGTTCCCTTCCCAGCGGTGGCTCTTGAAGGCGTTCCGGGCTTCTTCGCTGAAGCCCTTGACGCTGCGCGTGGAGGCGCGCGCGGCCTCCTGCAGGAAGAAGTCCGCCAGGAGCAGGATATCCTCGCCCCGCTCGCGGAGCGGGGGCAGCGCGACGGTCACGACCTTGAGCCGGAAGTAGAGGTCCTGCCGGAACTTCCCCTGCTTGACCATGTCCTCGA
>JAHFOZ010000314.1:2655-6347 GCA_023261405.1 Planctomycetota bacterium | reverse complement strand
CCCGCGCGGCGCTTACGTGCTGGAGCGCATCCTCGATCAGCCGCCGCCGCGCCCGCCGGAAGGCGTGAACGCGGTCGAGCCGGACATCCGCGGCACCAAGACAATCCGCCAGCAGCTCGCGAAACATCGCGAGGTCGCCACCTGCGCGAGCTGCCACGCCAAGATCGACCCGCCCGGCTTCGCGCTCGAAAGCTTCGACGTCATCGGCGGCTGGCGCGAGAACTACCGGACCAGCGGCCGGGGCCAGGCGGTGACGCTGGACGGCCGCAAGATGCCCTACCTGAAGGGTCCGAAGGTGGATGCCGCGGACGTCCTGCCGGACGGCCGGCGCTTCCAGGACATCGACGAGTTCAAGCGGCTCCTCCTGAAGGACGTCGACGGGATCGCCCGCGCGCTCGCCGCGAAGCTCGTCACCTACGCGACCGGAGGGGCGCCGGAGGCGGCCGACCTCCCCGAGATCGAGGCCGTCGTCCGGAAGACCCGCGACAGGAACTACGGATTGCGGACGCTCGTTCACGAGATCGTCCGGAGCCGGCTCTTCCAGGACAAGTGAGGCGAGATGAAAATCGACCGACGGGGCTTCCTCCGGGCGGCGGGCGTATCGCTGGCGCTGCCCTGGCTTGACTCGCGGGCGTCCGCCGGCGCCGGGCCGCCGCGCCGCCTGGTGTGCATCTGCACGCCGCTCGGGCTGCACGCCCCCTTCTTCTTCCCGGAGAAGGCGGGCAAGGACTATGTGCCCGGCCCCTACCTCGAGGTCCTGAGCGAGTTCCGCGACGACTTCACGGTAATGTCCGGGCTGTCGCATCCGCAGGTCGGCTCTTCGCACGATTCGCTCTACAGCTTCCTGACCGCGGCCCCCCATCCGGAGATCCGGGGCGGCTTCCGCAACAGCCTCTCGCTGGACCAGCTCGCCGCCGAGCACATCGGAGGGCAGACGCGGTTTCCCAGCCTGGTCCTGTCGGGCGAGGGCTTCAGCCTCTCCTGGACCCGGAGCGGGGCGATGGTCCCGTCGGATACCTCACCCTCCCGGGTGTTCGCGAGGATGTTCCTCGAAGGCCGACCCGAGGAGGTGGAGGCCCAGGCCCGGCGCCTGCGCGACGGCCAGAGCATCCTGGACGCGGTCCGCGAGCAGGCCCGGAAGATGGAGGGGGACCTTGGAACCGTCGACCGCGAGAAGGTCGACGAGTACTTCACCAGCGTCCGCGAACTGGAGCGGCGGCTGGCGGTGGCCGAGGAATGGTCGAAGAAGCCCAAGCCCAAGGTCGACGCCGCGCGGCCTCAGGACGTCGCCAACTCGGCCGACCTCATCGGCCGGACGCGGGTCATGTTCGACCTGATCCACCTCGCGATCCAGAACGACTCGACGCGCATCATCACGATGCTGCTGACCGGGACGAGCCTCGTGCCGCCGATCGCGGGAGTGTCGCAGGGCCATCACGACCTGTCGCACCACGGCCAGGACCCGACCAAGATCGGGCAGCTCAAGACGATCGAGCTGGAGAAGATGAAGACCCTGCGCGACCTGCTGGCCCGGCTGAAGCAGTCGAAGGAGGACGGCGGCTGCCTGCTCGACCGGACGATGGTCTTCTTCAGCAGCAACCTGGGCAACGCCAGCAGCCATGCCGTCAAGAACCTTCCCGTCGTCCTGGCGGGAGGCGGCTTCAAGCACGGCCGGCACCTGGCCTTCGACCCGGCCGCCCCGCCGCCGCTCTCCAACCTCTACGTGAGCTTTCTCCGCCGGCTGGGCATCGAGGCGGACAAGTTCGGCTCCAGCACCGGACCGCTGGCGGGGCTGGAGATGATCGACTGATCGTCGGCCGGTTTACCGGGGGCCATAATAGGCCCGGGTGCCCGCGGGGACGGCCTTGTAGCGGTAGGCCGCGAGCGAGCCCTTGACGAGGCCCAGGAAGACGTTGTGTTGGGGGTCGACGTCCACCCCATAGAGGTCCGCGCCGTCGCCGACCTTCTCCCAGGCGTCCTTCTCCCGATCGTAGCGCCAGGCGCCCGACGTCAGGAAGAGGAGGATCTCGCGGTTGAGCGGGTCGTAGACCATGCAGTTCGCGCCGCCGTGCTTGCCCTCCGGGTGCCCCGCCTTCGAACGCCGGACCTTCCCCCCGGCGACGTCGAAGAGCCAGAGCCCCTCGAGGTCCGGCTTCCCTTTGTACTTCCCGCCGACGACGAAGCGCAGCAGCAGCCCCGAGACGGGATCGTAGGCCGCCGGGTCGTGGTTGTAGTTGTGCGAAAGGTCCGGGGCGCCTTCGAACTTGAGGTCGACCAGCGCCGTGGTCGCCGTGTCGACCGCGACCGTCGTCGGCCCCATCCATTCCGTGACGATGTAGCCATGCGTCGGGTCGGCGACGTACCACGTGGGACCCTCGCCGCCGATCCGCCTCCGGTCGGGAAAATTCCCCTCGAAGCGGTCGAGCGCCGCGTCGTAGGCGCAGGCGGACTGGCCCGGGAGCATCGCGCCGTTCGACGGCGATCCGTTCCCGCCGACCGCGTGGTTGATCCAGAAGCGGCGGCTCTTCGCGTCGAACGCCATCCCCCTCGAGCAGCCCTGGGCGGCGCGGGTCTCGTTGAAGAAGAGCCCCATCATCTCGGGCGGACGGACGACGAACCACTTCTCCGACGCGGGGTCGTAGCCGATGCACTCGTTGCTGTAGCACCCCGAGCAGCCCCCGTAGCGGAGCCAGAGCCCGCTGTAGGCGTCGGCGGCGCAGCGCGTCTCGCCGACGCTCGCGACCGTGTGGACCCGGCCGAGCGGGACCCATTTCCCCACGGGGAAGTCCGCGCCGAAGCGGGGGTTGGCCGGGGCGTAGGACGGGACGAACCCGGCCAGTTCCTTCTCGACGCCCGACGCGAGGCCCAGCTCCTTCAAGGCCTGGTCGGCCGAGCGCCGCGGCAGGTATTCCTTCTCGGTCGTCGCAAGTCCTGAGAGCGCCCCCGCCGCCTCGGGCCCCCCGATCCGGCCGAGCGCCAGCGCCGCGCGGCTCCGGAGAAGGCGGTGGGGACTCGCCAGCGCCTTGACGAGCGGCGCGACCGCGGCAAACTGCCCGCTCTCCCCCAGACCACGGGCGGCCCAGACGGCGGTATCGAGGTCGTCCGACGCGAGCGCCGGGCCGAGCGTCGCCACGACGTCGGGGCCCCCGACATAGCCGATCGCGACGGCCGCCGCGAAGCCGCGGACGGGGATCATCTTCTCCAGGGCGGGGAGCGCGGGCGGTCCGGCGAACCGGGCGAGGAGGAACTCGGACGAGAGCGCCCAGTTCTCGGTCCCGAGCCGCGGCCCGAGCTCCTGCGAGAGGGCCTCGCCGTCGGCGAGCATGGCCAGCCCGTACTTCCCCATCGAGATCGCGTTGGTCGCGCTCCAAATGTGGTTGTCGGCGGGCCAGGGCTTCCCCTGGGCTGCGGTCTTCCGGAAGAGCTCCGCCGCGACGGGGCCCCCGGCGTAATGAGTCACCGCGTTCAAGGCCGCGGCGCGGATGTTCGGGTCCTTGATCTCGGTGTACGTGACGAGCTTCCCGAGGTCCTCGTCCGAGCCGAAGGCGGCGATCCACGGCCCGGCCTTCCGCACCCCATCCTCTCCCTTTGTAGTGAACGTGGTCCACTGCGCGGCGAGGTCGGGTCTCAGGACGGGCCGCGGGGCGGCCTTGAGCTCTCCCGGGGGCTGGCGCCGGCGCGCCGCAGCCTGC
>JAHFOZ010000314.1:0-2645 GCA_023261405.1 Planctomycetota bacterium | reverse complement strand
CCGCACGAGCGGGTTCGCGTCGTCGGGGAACTTCCCTCCGCCCCGCGCGGCGGCTTCGCGGATCGGCACCCAGGGCGACTCCGCCGGGGTCTCGAGTTCCTTGAAGCACGCGCCGAGGGACACCTGCCGGAGTCCGCCGTCGGGCGCCTTCTCGTAGAGGGCGCCACCGACGACCCAGCGCCGGAGGTCGAAGTTCTCCTCGCCGTCCAGGCGACGGAGCGCGTGAGCCGCCGAGAGGGCGACCGCGACGTCCTTCCCCGCCGCCGCCCGGGCGAGGGCCGGCCAGGCGCGCGCGTCCTTCAGCCAGCCCAGGAGCCACGCGGCGCGGAGCGCCTCCCCTCCGGCGAGCTTCGCCTCGAGCTCCTTCCGGCGCTCCTCATTGGGACGGTGCAGGACGAGGACTCCGCCGATCTTCTCGGCCCGGATGCCGGTCTGCTTCTCGAACGCCTCGGCGTGCTTCGAGGCGGGGAGGCCGTCGCCGCCCAGGCGCGCGCGTCCCGAGATCCCGTCGACGATCGCCCACGGGAGCCCCGTCGCTTCGGCGAGGCGGTACCCGAACTCGTGCTCGTTCCACCAGCGGACGTCGAGCGAGACCGGGGCGTCGAGTTCGTCCGCCGCCGAGACCCCCGTCGAGGCCAGGACCAGGATCCAGCCCGTCGCGATTCTCATGTCGGCCCCTCACTTCGCCCGGACGTCGTAGCAGGAGAGCGATGTACTCCGAGGGACGGGGGCGCTTTCACAGATTGCGGCCCGTGTCGGCTTCCACGCCGAAGGCGTGCTTCGACGGGCAACTGACGAGATACCTCCGGCCGCCCAGTTCGAAGAGGATGGGGGAGCCGTACCCCGCGGAGTTCCCCTCGATGGGATCGCTCGCCCAGAGGGTCTCGCCGGTCTTCCTGTCCAGGGCCGCCATCGCGCCCTTCTTCCCGCCGGGGGTGACGATCACGCGCGGGCCGTCCACCAGCAGGCACTCGCTCAGCCCCCACAGGATGCCGGCGCCGTCGAAACGTTCGAGGACATCGACCGCCCAGGTCTCACGGCCCGTCCGCGTGTCGAGACACGCCACCCGGCCGTGGGCGTTCAGGTGATAGAGCGCGCCGCCGTCATAGACGCAGGCGCCCCGCGACCCCGGGTACTGTCCGGTCCAGGAGCGGCCGTTCACGGCCTTCCACCGCGGCTTGCCTTCCGGATCGAAGGCGAAGACGACGAGGTCCTCCCCCACGTCGCCCGTGATGTAGATCGAGCCCCCCGTCACGATGGGACAGGACCAGCCCTGGCCCAGGCCGCCGATCTTCCAGACGAGCTTCGGCCCGCCCTCGGGCCACGCCTGCAGGAGCCCCTTCTCGTCGCTGATGCCGTCCCGCCGGGGCCCGCGCCATTGGGGCCAGCCGGCCTCCTTCGAGGCCACGAGCGTTCCGGGCTGCGATTGCGGGCGCGGGGCGGTCATGGCAAGAGGCGCCTTGCCGGCAGGGGCATCGACGCCTTGCGAGGTCAGGGCAAGGAGTAGAATGAACGATCCCATGGCCCTATTCTACCCGAGGCGGGGTTAGAGAAGCATGAACCTGCTCCGCCTCGCCCCCCTGCTCCTCGCGCTGGCGGCCGCGCCCGCGTCCCAGGACGCCGCGAAGCCCAACATCGTCTTCATCCTCGCCGACGATCTCGGCGTGAACGACCTCTCCTGCCACGGCCGGAAGGACCAGCCCACGCCGAACCTCGACCGCCTCGCCGCCCAGGGCGCGCGCTTCACCAGCGCGACCTGCGCGCAGCCCATCTGCTCCCCCAGCCGCGCCGCGCTCATGACCGGCAAAGCCCCCGCGCGGCTCCACCTCACGACCTTCCTCCCGGGCCGGGGCGACGCCCCCTCCCAGCTTCTCCTCCATCCGAAGATCCGGATGGAACTCCCTCTCGAGGAGCTCACGATCGCCGAGCGCCTGAAGGCCGCCGGATACGCGACCGCGTGCATCGGCAAGTGGCACCTCGGGAACAAGGGCTTCCAGCCCGCCGACCAGGGCTTCGACTCCCACCACCCCGGCCAGGCGAACACGAAGCCCTCCGAGTCCGAGGGCGGCAAAGGGGAGTACGACCTCACCGCGCGGGCCGAGCAGTTCATCGAGGCGAACAAGGACCGCCCCTTCTACCTCTACGTGCCCCACAACACCCCGCACATCCCCATCGCCGCGAAGGCGGCCCTCGTCGAGAAGCACAAGGATTCGTTCAACCCCGTCTACGCCGCCGTGGTCGAGACCCTCGACGACGCCGTGGGCCGCCTGCTCGCGAAGCTCGAGGCGCTCGGCCTGGCGGAGAAGACGATCGTCGTCTTCACCTCGGACAACGGCGGCCTCCACGTCCAGGAGGGCGCCCTCACCCCCGCCACGCACAACACCCCCTTCCGCGCGGGCAAGGGCTTCCTCTACGAGGGCGGCCTGCGGATCCCCCTCCTCGTGCGCTGGCCCGGAAAGATCAAGGCGGGCGGCGTGATCGACACGCCCGTCATCAACACCGACTGGGTCCCCACCCTCCTCGACCTGGCGGGCGTCGCGACCGGCGACACGTTCGACGGCGTGAGCCTCGGCGGGCTGCTCACCCGGGGCGAGGCGCCCAAGCCCCGAGCCCTCTTCTGGCATTTTCCGCACTACACGAACCAG
>JAHFOZ010000313.1 GCA_023261405.1 Planctomycetota bacterium | reverse complement strand
TGGAGGTGACCGAGCACGCCTTCGTCCGCTCGCTCGGGTTCTCGGTGCTGATGTGGGAGCAGTTCAAAGTGGGCTGGCCCCGGGTGCACGTCGAGTGCGATTACACGGCGCCGGTGCGCTTCGAGGACGAACTGGAGGTCCACCTCAAGGTGCGGGAGAAGAAGGAGAAGGCCCTCACGTACGACTTCATCATCCGACGGATCCGGCCGGGGCCCGTCGCGGAGGTCGCCCGCGGCTCGCTCACCACGGTGTGCGTGACGAAGGACGGGAGCGGGGTCATGAAGGCCGTGGCGATCCCGGAGCCGGTTTCCCGGGTGATCGAGGCGGCGCCCGCGGGCGCCTGAGCCGATGGACAAACCGCAACAGGGGAGAACCAGAATGACCTGGCTTGTCTTCGCGATGATGACCGTCGTGACGTGGGGCCTCTACGGGCTGTGCCTCCACGGAGGGGCGACGGCGATGCAGGATCCGGCGAACGGGCGGATCAAGGCGTTCCTGCTGGTCGGCGCGGCCTACTTCCTCATCGCGGTGCTCGCGCCGGTGGCGATCCTGCTGGCGAAGGGTGCGTCCTGGAAGATGCCGGGCGGCGGGATCACCTGGTCGCTCATCGCGGGGGCCGTGGGGGCGATCGGGGCCCTGGGCGTCGTGCTCGCGTTCGGCGCGGGCGGCAAGCCCCCGGTCGTCATGTCGATCATCTTCGCGGGGGCTCCCGTGGTGAACGCGGTGGTGGCCCTGATCCTCCATCCGCCGGAGGGAGGTTTCCTGAAGATCCCCTGGCCGTTCTTCCTGGGCATCGTCATGGCGGCCTCGGGCGGCTATCTCGTGACGGCCTTCAAGCCCAACCCGCCCCCCGCGAAGGCCGCCGTCCTTGCGCCCGCGCCGCCGTCCGTGCCGCGATGACCCCCCTTCGGGGCCGGTCTGGGGGACGGAGGAGAAGAAAATGGATTTCTGATCCGAAGTTAACATGTTGGCGTACAGAATATTAGAAGTTTTCAGATTCATGTCACCTTGGTCAGGCTGGGGTGCATTGGTAGTGAACGGTAAATAGGGGAGATTCTCCATGAAGCTCATGCCCTCGGCGATCCTGGCGATCCTCGTGGCCCTTCCGGCCACGGCCCAGCAGCAGCCGAATCCCAACCAGCCCTTCCCGCAGTGGGAGGTGGACCAGATGAAGGTGGACAAGGCGATCGAAAAGGGCGTGGCCCACCTCAAGGCCGGAGATCACACCGCCCTTCGCAAGCATGCCGAGCGCGACGTGTCGGATTGCGAGCTCGTCCTCTACACCTACGTGCATGCGGGCGTGCCGCAGGACGACCCCGCGTTCAAGACGCTGTTCGACGACATGATCAAGCGCCAGATGCAGGCCACGTACTGCGTGTCGCTCCAGGCCATGATCCTCGAGGACCTGGACCGCGTGAAGTGGCAGAAGCGGATCGCGGCGTGCGCGCAATTCCTGCTGGACAACCAGTGCACGAACGGGCAGTGGACCTACGGGTCACCCTCGATCTACGTGGAGGAGATGGACGCGACCCCGACCGGCGGGACGAAGAAGGACGTGCCCTCCGGGCCGGGCGGCGACAAGGTGAAGAGCTTCGAGTCGCTCCCGCCCGCGCACGGCCTCAAGCAGAAGCCCAAGGTGGGCAAGCACATCAAGGTCGAGAAGAAGCGCGACGGGCCCGCCGGGGGCGACAACTCGAACACCCAGTACGCGGCGCTCGGCCTCCGCGCCTGCCATGACGCGGGCATCGACCTTCCGCCGGCGGTGATCGACAAGGCCATGACCTGGTGGCGCACGAGCCAGAAGGAAGACAAGGATGCGAAGCCCGAGAAGCTGATCGAGGGTGGCGTGAACGGCCCCGAGGTCCCGAAGGGACCGGTCGGAGGCGGCACCGTGGCGGGCGCGCGCGTGACCGAGGTCCAGGCCGCGCCCCAGGGCTGGTGCTACGGCGCTCACGCCGATCACAAGGCCTACGGCTCGATGAGCGCGGGCGCCATCGGCAGCCTCGCGATCTACAACTACATCAAGGACAACGACGAAGGCAAGAAACGCTCGTGGAAGAAGGACAAGGACGCTCACGAGGGCCTGGTGTGGCTGGCCAAGAACTTCTCCGTGACCGGCAACCCCGGCCCCTACGAGCACGGGGGCATGGCGGAGAACTCCAAGCACCAGTACTACTACTACCTCTACGGTCTCGAGCGCGCCGGCATGCTCTATGGGACCGAGGTCATCGGCACCCACAAGTGGTACCCCGAGGGCGCGAAGGTGCTCATCGAGGCGCAGGCCGCCGGCGGGCAATGGGGCGACGGCGTGCATGACACCTGCTTCGCGATCCTCTTCCTGAAGCGGGCGACGGCGCCGCTCGGCGTCGAAACCCACTCGGTGAGCAGCAAGAGGTAGGCCGTTCCGGGTACACCATGGGCAAGAGCACGAGCCGGATCTCGCTCGACAGCGAGACGCGCCTCATCGCCGCCGCGAAGGGCGGCGACCCGGCGTCGTTCGAGGACGCCCTCCGGCCGCATCTCCCCATGCTCTTCGCCTATGCGCGTGCGATCTGCGGGGACTACCACGCCGCCGAGGACGTGGTCCAGGAGACCGCCCAGATCGCCTACCGGAAACTCAACTTCCTGATCCCGGAGGCCGACTTCGCCGGCTGGCTCAAGGCCATAGCCCGCCGCCAGGCGCTTGCCGCGCGGCGGAAGCTCCAGAAGACGACCCTCGTGGCCGAGGACGTGATCGAGAGGGTCTACCAGGACTCTGAGCCCGCGGGCCAGGGCGGCCGGGGCGAGGCCCTCGCCGAGTGCCTCCAGAAGCTGGGCGGCCGCGCGGCCGACGCCGTGCGCGCCCACTACTTCGACGGCGTGAAGACGGACGACCTGGCGGCGCGGCTCGACAGCAAGCCCCCCGCCATCCGCCAGCTCCTCCACCGCGCGCGCCTGCTGCTCCTCGACTGCGTGCGCCGCCGGCTCGGGCTGGGAGGCGCCGTATGAGCCTCCGGACCTGCGACGACGCGCGTGTCCTGCTGAGCGACCACCTGCTGGACGGGGTGGAGGGCGACGGAGCGGACGCCCTCGGCTCCCACCTCGCGGCCTGCTCGCCGTGCCGCACCCATGCCGGGGAGATCTTCCTGCAGGACCGGATCCTCGCTGAGATGGGAGCCCGCGCGCGCGTGGATGCCATGGTTGGCCGCCTGCGCGGGTCGATCGGCGGCACGAAGCCCCTGGCGCTGACGGCGTCCGGCGGGACGCCGGTCGTGGTCCCCAGGCGCCGCTCCTGGCTGCCTTGGGTGGCGGCCGCCGCGATCTTCGGGGCCGTGGCCGGCGTCGTCGCCTATCTCCAGCCCGCTCCCAGGGTCCGGCCGGATGTCGCGGGGGCCGGGAACGCGACTCCGGATCCCGTGACCCACGCCCGGAAATCCCCCCTGCCGAAACCCGATGCGCCCCAGGGGCCGCCCCTGCCCCCCGATCCGGCGCCCGGTCCGGGGCCGCTGGTCCTGCCCGAGAAGCCGCGGGTCGACGTCAAGGACCCGTCTCCGAAGCCTGCGCCGCAGCCGCTTCCGGAGCCCGAGCCGGTGAAGAGGGCCGACCTGCCGGGGGCCGTGGCGCAGGGGCCCGCGGTGCATGCCGTGCCTCCCGTCATCGAGGTGCCGAGGCGGACCCTGGACGACTCGCTCCGTGTGGGGACGGCCTGGCTGCGCGGCCGCGCGTCGATGCTGGGCGCCGCCCAGTCCGGGACCGGGGGCCGCGATATGCGGCCGGACGAGCTCGTGCTCTGGACGCTCCTCCACTCCGGGGTGGGAGAGGACGATCCGGATTTCTACCGCCTCCTCAAGGCGATGCTGGAGCGGAAGCTCGAGGGCACCTACCGCGCGGCGCTCCAGGTGATGATTCTGGAGGAGTTGGATCGGGTGAAGTACCAGCCGTGGATCGCGCGCGGCGCGCAGTTCCTGCTGGACAACCAGTGCCGGAATGGCCAGTGGTCGTACGGGGACCCGTCGCTCTTCGCGGAGGAGGCGACGCTGCCGACGCTCGCGGCGAGGCCGTCGCCGGCCGGCGGGTCGAAGGTGAAGGTCTTTGAGGCGGCCTCGGCGCCCGGGTCGCGCCCGAAGCCCCGGGTCGTCGCGCGCATCGCCGTCCGCAAGATGCGCGAAGGGCCGGAGTCGGGCGACAACTCGAATTCGATGTACGCCGCGCTCGGCCTGCGGGCGGCGCACGACGCGGGGATCCTCCTTCCCCCCGAGGTGATCCAGCTGGCCCAGAAGGCCTGGCGCGACGCGCAGATCCGGAGCGCGGTCGCCCCGGCCGGCGAGGGGTGGTGCTACGGCGGGCGCAGCCACGGGCACAAGGCCTACGGGTCGATGACCGCGGGCGCCGTGGGCAGCCTGGCGATCTACGACTATATCCGGGACAACGACGAGGGGAAGCGAGGCTCGTGG
Source organism: Planctomycetota bacterium (assembly GCA_023261405.1). Taxonomy (GTDB): domain Bacteria; phylum Planctomycetota; class MHYJ01; order MHYJ01; family JACPRB01; genus JACQFK01. The sequence continues at coordinate 1,954 of JAHFOZ010000313.1, read as the reverse complement.
AAGCGCGACGCGGAGCTCCTGCGGGGGATCGACTGGCTGTCGAGGAATTTCACGGTGACGGAGAACCCCGGCCCCACGGAGCACGGCGACGGGAAGCCGGACCACATGTACTACTACTACCTGTATGCCCTCGAGCGCGCGGCCACCCTGAACGGCCTGGAAACGATCGGGAAGCACGACTGGTACGCCCGGGGTTCCCAGGCGCTCCTGGAGCGTCAGCGCCTGGACGGCTCCTGGGTGGCCACGGGCGCCGGCGAGCTCCCCGACACCTGCTTCGCCCTCCTCTTCCTCCGCAAGGCCACGCGGGCCCTCGTCGACGTCCCCACCGGCATCCGCCGGAAGTAGCCCGGACCCTGCGCGAGCACGGACCGGGATTTCCTGGAGATCCTTGAAGAGATTCTATGGGGTCTCCGCGGACTCTGTGGTGAGTCGGGTCTACCGCTTCCCGGCGAAGCAGGCGCGGCAGTAGACGGGGCGGTCGCCGCGCGGCTTGAAGGGGAGGTCGGTCTGCTTGCCGCACTGCGCGCAGGTGGCGATGAAGGTTTCGCGCGGACCGGGGGGCGGGCCGGCGAAGCGTCCGGGAGGGCCGCCGGGGCCGGGGGCCGGGGCGCCGGGTCGCGGGCGGGGGCGGAATCCGCCGCCCATCACCATCCGGTCTTCCTTCCGCATGCGCGCGGACTGGCGGCAGACGGGGCAGCGCTTGGGTTCGTTCCGCAGGCCGAGCTCGGCGTGATGCTCCTGCTGGCGGGCGGAGTAGATGAACTTCTCCCCGCAGTCCTTGCACACCAGTTCCTTGTCGGCGAAGTCCGGCATCCGATTCTCCTTACGCCTCACCTCTCTCCGTCGGGGGTCGATTAGAAACCGAAAGCACCCTCCGCGCAACCGAAATGCGCTCCATCCCCGGGGGTTTCCCGTCGGCCTTGACTCGGTCGGCCCGGGAGGTATGATTCTGGTGGCTCCCCGGTCGAGCCGCTTTGCGGAGGGTCCCCTGGTGCTTGCGTTCGCGGTGCTCGTCGCGCTGGCCCAGGTGGCCCCGGCGGGTGCTCCCGAACAATCCCCCCACTTCAAGCTGACGAGATCCTACGACCAGCCCGACGCCGTCGACCCGGCCCTGGAGTCCTCGGGCCTGACCTCTCCGAGATTCGAAGTGCGCTACGCGGCGCTCCTGGTGAGGATCCATCGCACCTTCGCGTCCGGCCGGGGCTTCCAGGGGCTGCACCAGGCGATCCTGACCCTGCCGACGGACGGGGGCCCGACGATGGTCTCGTCCCACCTCAAGGCGCTGGCCGACGGCGTGAAGAAGGCGGCCTGCTGCGGCCTATGCACGGACGGCAGGGTCAAGTGCGCCAAGTGCAACGAGAAGGGAACCCGGGACGTTCCGTGCCCGAAGTGCGAGGGCAAGGGGCGGGTGAAGCCCCTCAGCGTCGTGGGGAAGGGCGACGCGACCGTGAAGTGCCGGAACTGCGATGGCAACGCGGTCTTCAAGAACGTGCGTTGCCCGGACTGCGCCGGTCAGGGGAAGGACAAGTGCAGCGCCTGCAACGGCGAGCCCTGGGCGGAGGCGAAGTGCAAGGACAAGGACTGCCGCTACGGCCGCATCACCTGCCCGGCCTGCAAAGGCGCCGGCGAGGTGAAGATCGACTGCCCCGACTGCGACAAGGGTCGCTTCCGCCCCAAAGGGGCCGTCGGCGGAACCGACGTCACGGTGAAGTGCCGCACCTGCGAGAAGCCCAACGGCGAGCACGGGGACGGGACCCTGAAGGTGGAGTGCAAGACGTGCACCAGGTCCGGTCGCATGACCTGCAAGAGCTGCGGCGGCGCGTTCGGGAAGGGTCTCGCGGCGGAAGCGCGCCAGGTCTCCTCCGTCCTGCGCGTGGAGAAGTGCGGGGCCTGCGCCGGGGAGGGCTGGCCCAGGGCGAAGCCCGGGACGTTCTGCCCCAAGTGCCTGGGGCTG
>JAHFOZ010000005.1 GCA_023261405.1 Planctomycetota bacterium | reverse complement strand
CTGCGCGCGCGTCGTACGACCTGATTGCCGAGCGCTGCGCCGACCCCGCGACCGCCCGGATGTTCGCCTCCCCCGAGGCCACCTTCGTCTTCCAGCAGCACCAGGCCCGCACGATCGAGGCCCGGATCGCCTCCCTCCGGGAGGAGGGGCTGAAGACGTTCACCGGCCTTTACCTCGAGAAGAAGGGCGACGCCTTCGCCGTCCTCCCCCTCCGCGCCCCGAAGATCGACGAACTCGCCCGCCGAGCCGCCGAGATCCAGAAGGAGTCGGAGAAGTGACAGGGCATATGATAAAGTAAACCGTTTACTTTATCATAAATTTGTAGGCCTGCTCGCGGATGTCGGGCGGGAAGTCGTGGGCGGCGTCGGGATGGACGGCGAGCAGGGAGTCGGCGGCCCCGTAGAGGGCATAGACGGGACGGGCGGCCTCCACGCAGTCGCGCACCCCCGAGACCTCGAAGTTGGCGTCCCGGAGCGGTGCGTTGATGAAGACCCGCCGGGGTGCGAGCACCCCGAGGAGCTCGGTGAAGTCGAAAGGCATCTTCGCCGGGTCCTTGCCGTACGCGGAGGCGATCCGCGGCATGTAGCCCTTGTGGCCCCAGCCCGCAAGATTCCCGCCGTAGTACTTCGGGAACGCGTTGAAGCCGCAGCTCGTGACCACCGTGCCGATGCGCTCGTCGAACACCGCCGCGAAGATCGCGTTGTGCCCGCCCAGCGAGTGGCCGATCGCCGCGACCCGCCCTCCGTCCACCTCCGGCATCGAAAGCAGGACGTCCACCGCCCGGCGGTGGTTGCGGATTCCCTTCATCGTCGCGCTCGCATACCCCTGGGCATAGACGTCGACCTTGGAGTCGCCGAAGTTCGGGTAGTCGGGCGCCAGCGCCACCCAGCCGCGCGCCGCCAGCTCCGCCGCATAGGCCAGGTTCCTGTTCCCCTCCCCCGCCGGCTCCCGCTTCCCCAGCGCCGAGGTCTGGTGCAGGCAGAGCGCCGCCGGCGCGCGCCCCTTCAACTCGACCGGCACCAGGAGCAGCGCGGGCACCCGGTCGCCGTCCACCGTCTGAAAGCTGATCGCCCGCCGGGCGTATTTCTCCAGGGGTTTCTCCTCGAGCACCTGGACGTCGAGCGGGAGGTCCCGACCCGGCGGCGCTTCGCCCGCCACGAGCATGAAATTCCGCCGGATGTGGTCACGGCGCACCTCCCAGTCCGCGCGGGTCCGGACCGGCCTCCGCCCCCCCTCCCCGTCGAGCACGTGCATGAGGTCCGACTTGTCGGCATAGAACGGCGGCGGTCCCTCGGGACGCCGCGGACCGCAGGAGAGTGCCGCCAGCAGCGCGCAGACGACCGCGATTCGCACGAGCTCAGTCCCCCCGGTTGCGACGGGAGGCCCTGTCGAGGATGTCCTTCTCGCCGGGGCTGAGGCTGCCGATCCCCTCCCGGCTCACCTTCTCGAGCACGGAGTCGACGCGGTCCCGGAGCGTGCGCTCGCGCTCCAGCTCCCGCCGCGCCTTTCCCTGCGCGCGCCGCTCGCGCCAGCGTCCGAACCAGCCTTTCCGCCGGGGCCGCTCGGGCATGTACTCGTACTCCGGCGCGCTCGCGAAGGCGGGATGGGAGTCGAGCTCGCCCATGGCCGCGAGGTGACGGAGCCGGAAGGCCTCGACGAGTACCCACAGGGCGATGAGGGCGAGCTCAAAGGTCTTGCCCGCAATCGCCCAGACCGCCAGGGCGATCCCCACGATAATCGCGATCGCGGAAGTGACCTCGGCGGCCCGACGCCGCCCGTGCTGGATCGTGAGCAGCGAGAAGAGGATGCGCCCGCCGTCCAGCGGGTACGCCGGCACGAGGAGGTTGAAGAGCCCCAGAATGAAGTTGATCCGGATGGCGTGGAGCAGGAAATTCCTGGCCAGGCTCAGCTCAAAGAACCACCAGTCGTGGAGCGGATCGAAGTACATCCACTCCATGGGAATCCCGACCGCGAAGGCCACGCCAATCAGGGCCCCGCCGAGGACGAAATTGGAGAGCGGGCCGACCGCGGAGATCTTGATCTCATCCCGCGCGGAGCCGGTATGCCCCACGTAGGCGAGTCCCCCCAGCGGCCAGAGGAGGATCTGCTCCGCCCCGGCGCCCAGACGGATCGCCATCCAACAGTGGGCGAGCTCGTGGAAAAGGATGGTCACGATCAGGATGGCCATCGTCACGGCGACCCAGCCCAATCCGAACAGCCTGTGCGCCGCGAACCCCGTGACGAGCTGCGCCGCGATGTAGATCGCCATGAGGAGGTGCATGCGGACCGGGATCCCGAAGATCCGGAAGAGCGGGAAGGTCCAGTTCATCATGGCGGATCGGCCGCCTCCGCAGGGGCGGACTCCCCCTATTCTACACGGAAGCGGAGGGCTGAAAAGGGAGACGCGCCGCTCAGCGAGGGGATTTCACCGCCGCGCGGCCCTCGCCCACGAGGTACTCGAGGGAGCAGCGCCCGCTCTGCAGGAAAACGGCCAGCGGGTAGAAGACGCCCAGCGCCGGGAGCGGGTCCTCCCAGCGAAAGAGGTCCGAGACCGAGCGCCGGTGGTCCCGGAAGAGTGCCTTCGCGCGCTCCCAGCGGCCCGGCACGTCGGCGGTTCCGGGAAACTCCCGCATGAAACGCCGCAGCGCCCGCCCGCGGTTGCCCCGCACGTACGATCCCTTCAGCCCCTCGAACGACCTCCGCATCGCCTCCATCCGCGCGTCATCGTTCACCGCCTCCTGCAGCGTGGCCAGCAGCCCCATCACGGGCGTTTCCGTGCGCACGTCGCTCGCCGGCGGATCCACCCGCGCGACCGTCCCGTCCACGGCCAATCGGTAGAGCAGGTACGGGTAGTCCCAGCCCGCCTCCACCGCCTGCGGCAGCCCGCCCCAGAACCGCGGGTTCACCTCGATGAGCGAAGGCACGGCGTCCCCGCCGGTCCAGCGGAAGTCGATCTCTGCCACGCCGTGCCAGCCGAGGCCCGCGAGCAGGCCCTCGCCGATCCTCTCGATCTCCGGCGCCTTCACCGTCTCGCGGAGCACGCCCGTCCCGCTCCCCGCGGGATAGGACCTCAGGTTGTGGTACGTCATCGTCGCGCGCGGCTCGCCGCGCTCGAAGAGGAACGTGGCACAGTAGTCGTCGCCGGGCACCGCGTGCTGCAGGATCGGCCAGCTCCCGTCGCCGAGCCCCAGCGACCCCGCGAATTCCTCGAACGCCGCGATGGCCGCCACGGCGTCCGCGACCTTCCTCACGCCCACGGCCCCAGCCGACTCCCTCACCTTGACGAAGGCTGGATATGCGAAGGTCTCCGCCGCCGCGAGGAACTCCACGCGCGTCGCCGGCACCACGGTCCTCGGCGTCGGGAGGCCCCGACCGGCGCAATAGAGCGCGAGCGAGCCCTTGTCGTGCACCTGCCGGATCTGCCCGTACGAGGGCAGCGCCATCCTGATGAGCGGCTCGAACCGCTCGCGATGCCGGCTGATCAGGTAGGTCTCCTTGTGGACGGGCATGAGGACGTAAGGCTGCCCGTCCGCGGGCCGGTGGGCGCGGATCGCCTCCTCCAGGGCGTCCAGGAAGGCCTCCGGCTCGCGGTCGGGATTGGGATACGGGAAGTGCGCCACGGAGTACCGGGAAAAGCTCGCGGCCGAACAGCCGTACTCGTCGCCCGTGACGACTTCGATGCCCTTCCGCCCCAGGCTCCGGGCCGCCGCCAACGCGCTCCACGACCGCGCGAATGTCAGGATGGCCCTCATGGGAGTCCCCACTTTCCGGGCGGGGTGTGCAGAATCCTGCGCAGCGTCGCGGTCCCTGCGCCCCGTTTCATTCCGGGGACAGGAGGAGCAAACGGCGTGCCTACGCGGACGGCTCGATCCGCACCGACCCCCCGCATGCGCGGCAGGAGGCCTCGGGCTCCGTCGAGCCTGGGCCCAGGAGGACGGTCGCGCCGCACGCGCAGCGGAAGGACTCCCAGTCCGCCGGGTGGGCGCGACGGTAGGAGCCGCCCGCCTCCGCCCGGGGCACGGGGTTGGCCGCCCCGCAGCGGGGGCACGGGATCGAGTCGCGCTTGAGCTCGGGCGGAACCTTGATCCCCAGCCCGCACGTGCAGGTCATGAGCAGGAAGTTCTCAAGACGCCCGAGGAGCTGGACCACGTCCTTCGACCGCGCCACGGCGTCCTGCTTCGCCTCGGCCTTCGGGGCGGCCGCGCGGGCCGGGGCCGCCGTGTCGGCCGCCAGCGTGCGCTTCCCCAGGAGGGCGCTCCCCTGCCCGAACGCCTTGCCATAGGCCGCCTCGTAGTCCGCGTACGCCGATCCGCCGCCCATGCCGCGCAGGATCTGCACCCGCTTCCCGGTCGGAGGATGCGTGGAGAAGAGCCCCACGGCCGCGAGCGCGCTCATGGGGTTCACGATGTACATCGGCGCGAGCACCCGGTTCGTCTCCTGCTTGCCCCCCTCGTACCGGCTCGAGATCTTCTCGAGCGCCGAGGCGAGCCCCGCGGGGTAGCGCGTGAACCGTGCGCTCGACGCGTCCGCCAGGAACTCCCGGCGGCGCGAGCAGGCGAAGTAGAGCATCTGGGCGAGGATCGGCGCCAGGATCGCCAGCACGATCGCGAGGATCAGGACGACGGCCTGTCCGTCCCCGCCTCCCCGCGAGCGCCGCCGGCCGAAGAACATCCCGCGCAGGAAGACGTCCGCGAGGAGGACAATCGCCCCGAGCATCACCCCGGCGAGCACCAGGAACGCACTGTCGCGGTTCTTGAGGTGGCCCATCTCGTGGCCAATCACGCCCTGGAGCTCGTCGCGGTCCAGAAGTCGGAGGAGCCCGGAGGTCACCGCCACGGCCGACTGCTTCTCCGGGTTGCGGCCGATCGCAAACGCGTTGGGCCGCTCGTCGTCGATGACGTAGACGTCCGGCATCTTCGCCGAGCCGGAGGCGATGGTCATCTCCTCGACCACGTTCCAGAGCTGCGGGGAGTCGCGCCGCTCGATTTTCATGGCGCCGCCCATCGTCAGCATGAACCGGTCGCCCTGGAACGCGGCCACGAGCCAGAGCACCAGCCAGACGCCGGAAGCGATGCAGACGCCGAGGACGAGCCCCTGCCGCGGGTGGATGAGGCGACCCAGCACCGCGCCGAGCGCCAGGAGCAGGGCCCCCATCAGGACGATGAGGATCCAGGAGCGGCGGCGGTTGCTCTCGATCGCTTCCCACATGGCCGGCGCGCCCCGCCCTAGAACTTGACCCGCGGGACCTCGCGCTCGGCCTCGCTGGCCAGCTGGAAATGCTCCCCGGGCTTGAACTGGAACATGCCGGCCACCACGTTCGAGGGGAAGCTCTCGATGCGGGTGTTGTACTGCATCACGCAGTCGTTGTAGAACTGCCGCGAGAAGCTGATCTTGTTCTCGGTGGAGGTCAGCTCCTCCTGGAGCGCGAGGAAGTTCGCGTTGGCCTTGAGGTCGGGGTACTGCTCGCAGACGACCATCAGACGCCCCAGTGCGCCGCCCAGCGCGGCCTCCGCCTTGATCCGGTCGCCCACGTTCCCGGCGCCCATCGCCTGGTTGCGCGCCTGGATCACGTTCTCGAGCGTCTGGCGTTCGTGAGTGGCAAAGCCCCGCACGGTCTCGATGAGGTTGGGGATCAGGTCGTGCCGCCGCTTCAGCTGGACGTCGATCTGCGCCCAGCCGTTCTTGGTCTCGTTCCGCGACTTAACCAGGCCGTTGTAGGAGCCGATCATCCAGAAGACCCCGATCATGCCGATGAAGAGGACGACGCCGAGGATGATCCAGGGAACCATGCTATCCTCCCTTCGCCGGATGCCCGGCCTTGTACAGGTCGCCGAAGAACCGGGCCACCGCGCCCGCCTCCCCGTCCTTGAACGAGGCGATCACGGCCTCCATCTCGTTGCGGTCGAACCAGAGACCGTCACCGCGCGGGCAGCGGTCCAGCTCCACGCCGTTGACGCACACGACGCGCAGCGTCCCCCGGCAGCGCACGCAGCGGCGCTTCCCGTGCTTCCCGCCGGCGCCCCTGAGCAAGGCCTCCGAGAGCGCACCCTCGGAAACCCCGGCGATCCGCTCCAGCTCGCCCGCGTCGAGCCAGGTCCCTCCGCAGGAGAGGCAACTGTCGATCTCGACACCTTCCAGCTCATAGGAGACCAGGGCTTCCGTGCAGACGGGGCACATGACGGATCATTATGCAGACTGCCTCCCGGGGTGTCCATGACGCGAATTCGCCCCGCGGCGTGTAGCGTTAAGGTATGCCCAAGGTGCTGATCCCGATCGGCGACGCCACCGAGGTCCTCGACACCATGTATCCGTACTTCCGGCTCCCGGAGGACGGGTTCGAGGTGGTGGTGGCGGGCCCCGAAGCGCGGCTCTATCACATGGTGCAGCACGAGAAGCCGCCCGGATGGGACATCACGCAGGAGACGCCCGGCTACCATCTCCAGGCCACCGTGGCATTCCGCGACGTGGACCCGGTGGAGTTCGCGGGGCTCTTCATCTCCGGCGGCCGCGCCCCCGAGTACCTCCGGTACGACCGGGACCTCATCGAGATCACGCGACACTTTTTCGAGGTGGGAAAGCCGGTGGCCTCCGTCTGCCACGGGATCGAGATCCTGACCGCCGCCGACGTCATCCGCGGCCGGACGGTGACCACGGTCGCGAAGTGCCGGATGGACGCCGAGCAGGGCGGCGCGACATACGTGGACGAGCCCTGCGTGGTGGACGGCAACCTCGTGACCGCGCGGACCTGGCACGACAACTCGGTCTTCTTCAAGAACTTCATCCAGATGCTCAAGGGGACGAGGTAGCGCCGCGTGCGCCTGGCCGCGGTCCAGATGCGCTTCGCCCCGACGATCGCGGGGAACCTCTCGAAGATCGCCACGGCCCTGGCAGCCGCCGCCCGCCGCGGGGCCGACGCGGTCCTCTTCCCCGAGTGTGCGACCACCGGGTACGCGTTCGATTTCCGGAAGCTCCGGCCGGAAGACATCCGGGACGCCCTCGCAGCGGTGGGCCGGCTGGCGCGCACGCACCACACAAACGTCCTGGTGGGCTCGCCGTTCTTCCGCGGCCGGAAGCTCCTCAACGGACTCGTGGTCTTCGACCGGCGCGGGCGAGCGACCTACGCCTACGCCAAGATTCACCTTACGGCCGACGACCGCCGTGTCTTCACGCCGGGGGACGCCGTGGCGCTCTTCCGGATCGACGGCGTGACCTGCACGGCCATCGTGTGTCACGAGCGCCGCTATCCGGAACTGGTGCGCCTGGCGGTGATGGCGGGGGCGCGCATCCTCTTCCACCCGAACGCCGGCCTCGACACGTCGTCCGTTTCGATGCCCAAGCACGGCGGACGGGATGGGATCGACGCCCGGGCTTTCGAGAACGCGATCTACTATGTCTTCGCGAACTCCGTAGGCCCGCAGGGCCGCGGCCGCTGGTCGGCCGGCGACTCGAAGATCGTGGCACCCGACCGCTCGATGCTGGCTTGGGCAGGGAACGAGGATGAGAAGGTGGCCCTGGCTGATGCCGACCTCTCCCTCGCCACAGGCCGCACCGCCCTCGAGGGCCTCCGCCTCCCGCGCTTCCTCGCCCCCCACTGGCGCCGCCTGCTCCGCGAGGTCCGCCGCCGGGCCCGCGTCGAGGGCGCGCCGCCCGGCCTCTGAGGACACGACGGCACGCCGTCTCTTCGATGGGCCTCTCGACCGGGACCCCGGCCCGAGCCCCTGCCTTCGACTCGCGAGGGGCTTTGAACCCCTCAGGCCTCCACGACTGGCCCGCCCCCCCCGCTCTCCCTCACTTCCCCCGACGCACGCCCTCCTGTATGATCTATCCAGAATGGACCGCGATCTCGAAGGAGCTTGACATGCGCATGATGAACCGTCGCGATTTCCTCGCGGCCGGCGCGGCCACCGGGCTCGCCGCCGGCGGACCCTGGGCTGGAGCCGTCGTCCAGGATCCCGCCTTCAAGAAGAAGATCAAGAAGGCCTTCATTGCCGGTCCGGACGAGAACTCATTCAAGAAGGCCAAGGACAACGGGTTCGACGGCGTCCAGCTCGGGTCGTGGAACCACAAGCCCGAGGACGCCCGCAAGGCCCGCGAGACCGCCGAGAAGGTCGGGATCCGGATCTGTTCCCTCATCCGCGCCTGGGTGCCGCTCGACAGCCCCAACGCGGAGGAGATCGACAAGCACGTCGCGAGCATCGAGACGGCCCTCCTCGCGGCCGAGGCCTTCGGATGCTCGAACATCCTCCTCGTCCCGGCGCTCGGCCCCAAGGTCGCCGTCCCGCCATCCCACGAGTTCGACATCGACATGGATGAGAACGGGATCGTGAGCCGCGTGGTGAAAGGGGACAACGAGAAGTACCGGCCGTATATCGAAGCCCAGAACCGCGCCACCAAGTCCTCGTGGGAGGTGATGAAGCGGCTGACGCCCATTGCCGAGAAGACGAAGGTCGCGATCGCCCTGGAGAACGTCTGGAACAACCTCTGGGTGCGCCCGGACCTCTTCAAGAAGTTTATCGACGGACACAAGCATCCGATGGTCCGCACCTACTTCGACTGCGCGAACAACGTCAAGTACGGCGTCCCGCCGGAGACGTGGATCCGCACACTGGGAGCGTCGGTCATGGAGCTCCACATCAAGGAATACCGGAACAACCCCGACGGAACATCCGGCGTCTGGACCAACCTGCGCGAGAACGGCATCCACTGGCCCGAGGTCCGCAAGGCCCTCGACGAGGTCGGCTTCGACGGCTTTGCCACGATCGAGGAATCGGGGGCCAAGCCGAGGCTGCCGCTCGACGAGCAGTCCCGCCAGCTCGACCTGATCCTCGCGGGAAAGTAGCGCCGGCGGAGGGCCGGGGATCCACAGCGGCCGGACGGGGGTCTACCTCTGCTTCGGCTTCCACTGGTCCAGGGTCTTGCGGAGCGCCTTCTGTTCCTCTTCCGTCAGCGTGGAAGAGAGGTCGGGCAGGCTCGCTTCCACCGCGGCCATCGTCTGGCTCCACAGATTGGAGATCTCCTGCGGATGGGCCTGCGGCAGAAGAACCCCTTCCTCGATCTTCAGCCTGCCCAGGACCGCCCTTTCCAGCGCGCCTGACTTCTCCGCGTCGAGCTTCGCGGCCCTGGAGAGCATGGCCATCGACCGCTTGGCGCTCTCCGCCTGCTCCTCCCGCACTCTGCCCGTGAAGCGGGGGATCTGCTCCCGGGTCAATTTCCCGCGCAGCAGCTCCTCGCGCGTTTTCCACCTCGCCACGTCCCAGGGCTTCTCCAAATCTTCCTTCGTCCAGTCGAACCAGAGTTCCTCGAGCTCCGCCGACTGCTTCTCGGTCAACTCCACCGGCCTGGCGTAGCGTTTGACCCAGCCCGACGCCGACTGCCTCGCGACGTTCTCCCGCATCGCCTTCGCGTCGGCAATCCTTTTTTCCATCGCCGCGTTCTCGTCGGCGAGCGTCTTCTGCTTCAGCTCCAGCGCCGAGAGCTTGTCGTCAAGCTCCTTCAGCCGGTCCTCGACCGTCTTCGCCGCGGGCTTGGGGTCTTGAGCGGCGAGGACCGCCGCGAGCAGGAGGGTCTGGAGCATGACCTTCTCCCTATCTCTGGACGAACCGGTCGAGCTTTGCGACCTGGTCCGCCGACAGCATCGGGCGCAGCCGGCCCAACGCCTCGCGCATCATGCCGGGCCAGTCGGCGCCGTAACCCTCGGGCAGCAGCATCGCGTTGGGCGCACGGTAGTCGCCCAGCGTCTGCTGGTAGCGTGTCTGATCCTCCTTCGAGGCCCCGACCATCGACCCGATCGAGCGGCCCAGATTGGCCCACATCTGCTGGCTCTGCGTCGCCGCGTTCTCGTGCAGCCTGGCCGCCTGTTCGACGGAGAGCTGGGAGCGGACCTCGGCCTCCCGCTGGAGCCAGGTCTCCCGGTCGGCCGGCCGGCCCCCATCCTTCTTCGCCCAACCCGCCCAAAGGTCGATGAGCGCCTGCTTCTGGGTCGAATTCAGGTCGAGCTGCTGTTCGAGCGTGCGCACCCGCCACTCGGCCATCGTGCGCGCGGACAGCTCGCCCTGCTTCTCCGCAAGCTGCCGTTCGAGCTCCTGGTTGCCGCCCGCCAGGGTGTTCCGCTTCGTCTCGAGCGCGAGCAGCTTCTCCTCCATCTTCCGGATCCGCTCGTTGATGACCGTGTACTCGCCTCCCCCCTCCGCCGGCGCGGGGGGGAGAGACGACGCCGGAGCGGGCGTGCCGACGGTCGCGGACAGCTCCGCCGGGGCAGACCGGATGGCCGTCACCGGCTTCACCACCGGGCGGGCGGGCCTCGACTCCGGTTCTCCCCGGGCCGACATCGCCACCCAGAGGAGCACCAGCGCGCCCAGCCCGAGGGGGGCCGAGATCAAAACCGTCTTGCGGCTCATGCTATTTCTCCTGAGGGTTCTTCCGCTCGGGCTTCTTCTCGTTCCCGTCCTGGAGCTCGATGATGACGCCGCCGCCCGGCGTGCCGCCGGCGGACTGGATCACGCGGACGCCTCCGCCGGGCTGGCCGGGAGCAGAATTCCACGCGGCGCCGGGGGCGCCCAGCGCGTTGGACGCGAGCTGCAGCTTGAGCAGCTTGTTCCTCGCTTCGAGCTGGGCGACCTCATCCTCCAGCTTCGCCACGCGGGCAGCGAGCTGCTCGAGGCGGCGAAGCAGTTCCTCCTGCTTGTCCTGCGCCGCGGCGAGAAACAGCGGAGCCTGGGAGCGCGCGAGCACGGCGGACTGCCCCGTCCGGGCCTCGGCGCTTCCGTTCGCGTTGGACAGCGAGATCGACCCGGCGAACACGGTCACGATGGCCCCTGCGAGTGCATTCTTCACGGGAACCCCTCCTTCATCCTGAAACACGATCTTCACATCAAACTGTCCGTCCGCCGCTTCCACGCGGCCGGCCGGTGACACGATGACCAGGCGTTTTGGATCCGGGAACACGGTGAAGCGGGCCTCGCCCGAGGAGACGTCGGCCTGCACGCCCCGCGCGCCCGAGGGGGCCAGGCCGATGCGCGTCCCGGGGCGCAGATGGACCGTCGTATGATCGGCCAGGCTGACCCTCACATCCTCCACGGCCTGAAGCTGCCACGACTTCGATGCCGCGAGATCCACCGGAGCCGCCACTACGCGGCCGTCCTCGAGCGCCACCCGGCCATCGACCACGCTGTGCCGCGCGCCCGGCGGGAGGAGCACGGCGACGAGGCCGAAGAGCACGGCGGCGGCGACGGGGACCTGCCAGAGGAGCAACCGCGCGGGACGGCCACGACCGGCGGCATGAAGCAGTTCGGCCTTGAGCGCGGCGAGTCGTTCGGGGGAACCGATTTCCTGCGAGAGCACGCGCGCCTCCTCGCGAAGGTCCTCGGCCGCGTCGCGGCACGCGGGGCAGCCCGGAACGTGCTCCTCAACCCCGGGGTCCGGGAGTCCGTGGACCCAGGAGGTCAGGCGGTCGAGATCGGGATGGTTCATCGGGTCTCCCCGTGATAGAGCCCGCGCAGGCGCCGGAGGGCCCGGCAGAGCGCAGTGGCCACGGTTCCCGGCGGGCGCCCGCTCACGGCGCCCATCTCCGCGGGACTTTTCCCTTCGAGGAAGCGCATCTGGACGAGGTGGCGCTCCTCCTCCGAGAGACCGGCAAGCGCCTGGTGAAGCCGGTCGCGGTCGGCCGGCTCGCGGATCGGGGCCTGGTCGGCCAGCCCTTCCTCGAGCGAGGCAGCGGGGCGACGGCTCCGGAGCAGAGAGATGGCGGTGTTCCGCGCGATCGTGAGGACCCAAGCGCGGACGGAGACGGCCGCCGCAAGCTTGTCCTTCCCGTGGAAGAGCGCGAGGAAGGTCTCCTGCGTGGCGTCCTCCGCGTCATGCGGCCGTCCCAGGACCCGGAAGCAGGCACTGTATACGTCCATGAAGTACTCTTCGACAATCTCCGCCGGACTGGACGCCGAGCGCGGCTCGACCTTCTGCGGGCGCGTGTCCACCGGCATCTCAACCCAATAGGGAGTCGCGGGAGGGGCGGTCGGATTACACGGATTCCTCTAAAATGAGTGTACGGCCCGGAATGCGGATTGGGAGTCGGGTCTTGCCAGCCCGGCGGCTGTCACGCCGGTCGCGACCTTCGACGCCAGGCCCCAGTACGGCGGCCTGAACCGGGCCTCCGCTTCTCCCGAATATCCGCCGCTCCGCTACCGGCCCGGCGGCTCGAGTGTCAGGTCGAAGGCCCGGCGGTCCTCGGGCAGGCGGTCGGCGGGGACGAACTTGAGGTCGGACGTGATGAACGCGCAGTCGACCACGACGGGGAACGACTTGTCGCGCGCGGCCTCCTTGAGAGGGAATCGGCTGGCCGCCGCGATCACGAGGTCCAGCCGGTCGGAGTTGACGATGATGGGACCCACCCAGCGCCAGATCCCCTTCCCTTCCGCGCCCTCGATCTTCAGCTCGGGCACGGCCTGGCCGTTCGCCTGGACCGCGATCGCCACCGCCTTCGCGGGATACTGCCGCACGCGGAGCCACACGGCGTGCCGCCCCTTGAAGGGCAGCGAAAGCTTGTGACCGAGCACCGCGCGGTCCTCGACCTGCACCGCGGCGCGGTCTCCGCTCGAGACTTCGTACTCCATCGGTTTGAAGCCCTGGATCGCGGCGAACGCCTCGGCCTCGAGCCACGCGGACGTCCTCTTCGAGGCGAGCTTGTCCGGGATCCAGCCGGCGAACCCGGCCTCGAGAACCTTCACCTCGGGCGCCTTGCCGGGCCTCAGGAACATCGTCGCCGGGCCGGTGATCGTGACTCCGCTCGCCGACGCATGGCCGCCGGGCACCGAGACCTCCGCGCCCGCCTTCGAGACATGGAGGTCGAAGAGATCGCCGTCGAGCTCGATTTCCGCGGAAGCCGTCTTCACGGGCGGCAGCTTCTTCTTCGGCTCCAGCCGGCCGAGCACCTCGCCCTCGTGGAGCGTGAGCAGCCCTTCGAGGCCGATCTCGAGCCTCGAGCCCTCGCGGCAGTAGAGTGTGCCGAACCCGTGCCACTCCAGCGCCACGAACTCCGCCTTCGCCGTGGTGAACGTGTCGCCGGCGAGGAGGACGCGGCCAGCGGCGCCGCCCACCGCGTGGGTCACGCGCGCCACGGGGAGGCGCTCGACGACCGTGGGGGCCGGAGACTTGGGCTCCGGCTTCGGCTCGTGCGCCTTGGGCGTCTCGGGCTTCGGAGGCGGGACGACCACGACCGGCGCCTCGGGTTTCGGCTTGGGCTCGGGGACCGGGACGGGCGCCGGGGGAGGCCTCTCCCGGACGACCTCCCCCTTAGGCTCGGGCGCAGGCAGGGGCTTCGGCGTCTCGGGAGGAGAAACCCTGGGCGGATCCGCGGGCCGGGCGACCGGCGTCTCGCGCGACACCGTCTTCTCCGTGGACTTCACCGCGAAGAGGAGGGCGGTCGCAAGAATCCCCGCCGCGGCGGCCCAGGGGATCCACGAGACGCGGGATGCGGACTTCCGCGCCGTGGGCGGCCTGAACGCGGCGCGCGCCACGGGGAGCCCGACGAGCGCCTCGCGCGCCAGGAGGAGTTCCATGGCGCAGGCGGGGCAGTCCCGGACATGCGCCTCCAGGCCGCGCGGGTCGTCGCCGTTCCCGCGCAGGTAGCGCACCATCGATTCCGCGCCCGGGCATTCCATCCGTCCTCTCCGTGGCCTCCCTGGCCCCCGAAAGTACGCCTATTCCAGAAGTCTCTTGAGCTTCTCCTTCGCCCGGATGAGCGTGGGGGAGACCGAGTTCAGGGGGATCTTGAGGGCCTCCGCGATCTCCTTGTAGGTCTTCTTTTCGTAGAAGGAGAGCCGCAGGAGCTTCACGTCCTGCGCGTCCATCTTCCCGAAGGCCCCCTGCAGCCGGTCGAGGAATTCCGTGCGCTCCGCGCGCTCCCCCGGCGCGGGCGTGGCGGTCTCCGGCATGAACTCCGCAAGCTCCGTCTCGGGCATCCGCTTCCGCAAAAGGTGGTAGGCGGTGCGGAGCGCGATGACCGCAAGCCAGCCCTCGAGATCGCTCTTCCCCCGGTAGGACTGGAGCACGCGGCCGCCTTCGCGGAGCAGCTCCGTGAAGACCTGCTGGTGGACGTCCTCGAGCGTGTCGCGGTCCGCGACGCGGAACTTGCGGAGGGCGGTGGCGGCGCCGCGGAGGATCGCGGGCCTCGAGCGGCGGACGAACTCCTCCCACGCCCCCGTCTCCCGGGCCACGCATCTCCGGACCAGGTCCAGATCGCCTGCGCTCACCCGGGACAGTATTCAATACGGAGCGGCGGACGGCACGTGATTTCCGGCGTTCTACTTCTCCGCCGGGCCGCACTTCTGCGTGGCCCAGCCCGTCCACTTCGCCACGGCGGCCTTGCGGGCGTCGGGCACGGCGCCGGGCTGGTAGCCGAAGCCGTCCTTCACGACCTTCTGGAGCGCGGCGAACGCGGGGGCGCGGAGGCGGACCTCCTCGTCGTCCAGGAGCTGGACGAGGGTCCACCAGAGCCTCTTGTCCTCGAAGTTTCCGAGCGATGCGAGCTTCGCCGCCCGGGCGAGACCCTCGACGGCCATGAGCCGGCCGCCCAGCTTGGGGCCCTTGCCGCCCTCGGCCTTCGTGCCGAGCGCGATGCGGACGAGGGCATCGATGGCCTCCGGGTAGTGCCAGTTGGCGTAGCTCCCGAGCGCCCGGAGCGCGGCCTGGGAGACGCGGTCGGAGTCGTCCTCGGCGGCCTTGGCGAGTTCGTCGCAGACCGCCTTTCCGAAGGAGATCTTCTCACAGGTCTCGGCCGCGGAGCCGCGGAGGCCGGCGTTCTTCGACTGGAGCGCGATCGCGATCGCCGCGCCCGCCTGAGGGCCGCCGATCCGCGAGAGGACCATGTACGTGGCCTTGCTCCCGAGCAGGCCCTCGGCGCGCGATTTGTCCTCGAACTTCGCGAGGAGTTCCTTGTCCTTGGCCGCCGGCTCGAGTGTCTTGTGGCGAAGGCCGCAGAGCCAGAGCATGTAGTCGTCGCGCACGGCGTCCACGACGGTCATGTCGGGATGCCCCTGGCCGTCCCAGATGTCCGTGTGCCCGTAGCCGTCAAGCTGCCGGAAGACGTAGCGGTAGCCCAGGTCCTTGATCTGCTTGCAGGCGTTGCCGGAGTTCTCGGGGGTGTCTTTCCCGCCGTGGACGAAGTACCACTCCTGCTTCTCGGCGGCCGGATCGTGCGAGGCGGGCTTCGTGAAGGAGTAGCCGCCGCAGTAGCCGACGACGGCGGCGATGCGGTCCTGGTTTTGCCAGCCGAAGCGACCGACGAAGCCGGCGCCGTTCGAGCTGCCCCAGATGTAGACCTGCCGCGGGTCGATGGGGTAGGTCTCGAGCGCCCAGTCGATCATGCGGAGGACGATGGGGCCGTCGACGGCGACATCCCAGCCGGCACCCTTGGACTTCCCGCTGATGACGACGAACTGATCCTGGAGGTTGAGGCGGCGCAGGCAGTCGAGGGTGCCCCCGATGTAGTTGTTCTCGTTGCCGTTCATCCCGTGATGGACGACGAGGAGCGAGAGGACCTTCACTCCCGGGATCCACTTGTCGGGGGCCTGCATGGAGACCTTCATGAGGGGGCCCTGCTTGTCGCGGAGCTCGCCCTCGAAGCGGCCGGGGCCACCCTGCTGCTTGCCGCCCTTCTGCTGCTGCGGGAGCGCGACGGAGGGAAGGAGGAGAAGGGCAAGGAGGGTGCCGGAGAGGCGTGCGATCATGGCTCAATCCCTCCAAACGGAGTCCCGTGTCAACGATCCAGCGCCGCAAATTCGTTAACACGGCGTGTTTATGAATTTGCGGCGCTGAAACGCTTACTCAGCGCTAACTCACCCAATGCAACGAATCAGGGCCGGCGTTTCTATCTCTTCTCCTTCAGGAAATACTCGAAGAAGGAGGCGATCTGGTCGGAGGCTTCTGGGCTGATCTTGTGGTCGGGGCGGTTGGACATCCCCACGCGGCCTTCCACGCCGAGGAGCCGGTTCACGGCCACCGTGTGGTTCAGGGCCTTCCAGCGGTGGGGCTGGTCCTCCGAGCCGCCGGAGACGAAGAAGGGGCGCGGGGCGATGAGGGCGTGGAGTTCGTGGAGGTCGATGCCCTTCTCCATCATCGCCTTGTACGGGCCCATGCGACCGTGCTCCGCCGAGAGAACGCCGCGCGGGCGGTGCGTCTCGCCCGGCTCGTAGCCCAGGTACCAGGGCTCCCAGTAGTTGACGTTGGGGCGCTTCTCGTCGAAGACGATCCCGGGGTCGGAGACGCAGACCGCCGCGAACTTCTCGTGGAGCGCCCCGGCGAAGAGCGACCACTTCCCGCCGTACGAGTGGCCGACGACCCCGATGCGGGCGGGATCCACCTCGGGCCGCTGGGAGAGGAACGTGTGGGCGTTCGCCGCCACGTAGGCGAGAAACGAGAGGGGCTGGAGCTGGGCCCCGTCCCAGGAGGGGTAGTAGAGGTCCGCGCCGGGCCGAGGAGCGGTGGGGTTCTGCCCCACGCAGAGCGCCGCGAACCCGCGCTTCACCATCTGGTAGCCGAAATCGTTCTGCGTCCGCTTGTCCGCCTTGATGCCCGCACCGTCCTCGGGGTAGTAGAAGACGTCGACGACCGCGGGGAACGGCCCCTTCCCCGCCGGAAGGAGGAGATAGCACGAGGTCTTCCGCCCCGGCGCCACCTCAAGCTCGATGCGACGGCGCACGAAGTCCTCCACTGTCTCCTTCCACTGCTCCTGCGCGAGCGGTCTCTCCACGAGCGGCGGCCAGGGTCCGAGGAGGTCGTGCCACTTTTTCAGAAGCTCCTTCCGGCGCCCCTGCCAGTCAGCCGGGGTCGCCACCGCGCGCCCGTCCTCGAACTTCAGGACCGGCCGCAGGGTCCCGAGGTCATCCTTGAAGGGGGCCGCCGGAGTGAAGAGGGGCCCGATCTTCTCCCAGATCTCCTTCGCCCTTGGCGTCTCCTGCGCCGGGGCGGGGGTCGGGAGGGCCAGGGCGAAAAGACACGGGAGGAGCTGTCTCATGCGGCAAATGAACCTCGAATGGGCCACCTACGGTACGGTCGGGCCGGGGGATACGTGGCGCAGGTCCATGGAGGCCCCTCAATTTGAGGATCATTCCGGGCCTTCGCGAAGTTATAATATAAGGATCGTCGACTTCGGCATGGCCGGGTAAGAGGGAATCCACCGGGCGAGCCCCCCGCCGGGAGGCGAAACGCGGACGCATAAGACATGGGCCAGGAAATCGTCTACTGCTACAAGTGCCTGAGCCGGCTCCTGGGCAGCGACTTCGATAAGGGCACCGCGTTCCGCGTGGGCGACCGCTACAGCTGCAACGCCTGCGTCGAGGACCTCCTCGCCGGGCTCCCCGAGGCCGAGCGCCAGGCCGCGCTTGAGGGCGCGCCCGCGAACTCTTCCCGTCCCTCCAGTCCCCCTCGGCTCCAGGCCTTGAAGTCGGACAGTTCCTCCCACTTTCGAAGGGTCGAGCCGTCCCCCACGCCCCCGCCCAAGCCCAGTTCCACCACCCGCCTCCAACGCCCGGGCAGCGTCCGCGTCCCGCTCGCCTCCGCGCCCGCGCAACACCCGAGAAAGAGCAACACTCCCGTCCTCGTCGGCGGCGGAGTGGCGATCGCGCTCGTGGTCCTGGCCCTCCTGGCCATGCTCCCGGGCGGCAGGGGATCCGATCTGCCGGGAGACTCGGACACGCCTGCCGCGATTACACCCCGACCGTCCTTCACCACCGCCCCGGGCACGCCCACGCCCGACCCGGCGGCGAAGAAGGCCCTGGGCGAGGCGCTCGCCCTCCGGCAGTCCAGGCCGGACGATTTCGCCGGCCAGGTGCGCCTGGCCCGCGCCGCCAAGGAGGCCTGCCGCCAGCCGGAGGACGTCCTCGAGGCAGACAGGTTCTGGCGTGACGTCCTCGCCCGGATGGACTCCGCGCTCGAGAAGGCCGCCGCGCCGGCGGCCGAGGCTTTCAAGAAAGAGGAGTTGAAGAAGGCGCTCGACCTCCTCCAGCCGCTCCGGGACAAGGTCGACCTGGCCGAATGGAAGGAGCGCGCCGGGAAGAAAATCGACGAGATGGAGCGCAGCGCCGCCGGCCGTTTCGAGTCCGGCCTCGCCAAGGCGACAACGGACCGCCGCGCGGGGAACGAGAAGGGCGTCGCCGAATTCCGCGCGCGCCTCGCCACGTGGGGCCTCCCGGCCTACGCCGCGCGCTTCGAGGAGACGCTCGCGGGGGTCCAGCCCGAGGCGCCCGGGGCCGCGCCCATCGTCCCCGACAAGCCCGTCACGAAGGAGCTCCTCGTCTATCGCGAGCGCTGGCGGAAGGCCGTCGAACGCGCCGCCGCCCGCGACTACGCGGGCGCCACGGGCGAGCTCGAGGCGGTCCTGAAGGACACCCAGGATGCCGAGGCACGCCAGGAGGCGGAAGCCGACCTGGCCAACCTGAAGCTCGCCGCCGCCCTCGCCGCGGAGGGGCTGAAGATGCTCGCGGAGTCCCCCTTCGGTTCGAAGCTCGTGCTGGAGGTCGCGGAGGAGGCCGGCCCCAAGCCCGTCTCCGGGCTCGTGCTCAAGACGGGGCCGCGCCGACTGGAGTTGAAGAACGAGGAGGACAAGTCGGTCTTCGTGGAGCTGGATGCCGTGACGGCGACCTCGATCGCAGAAACGTTCCTCACGCGCCGATCGAAGCAGGCCGACACGGACGAGCGCGCCGCGGCGCATCTCGCCCTCCTGGAGGGCGGCATCGAGGCCGCCAAGCGCTGGCTCCCCGACCCCGTGGCCGTGCCGGCGCGCTGGTGGGACTTCGCCAAGGCGGCGGCCGGGAAGCCCCGGGCCGACGCGAAGGAGCTCAAGGCCCGCCGCCTCTTCCACGCGGCGGAGCTGGAGTGGCGCTCGGTGAAGACCTGGGGCGCCGCAATCGACAAGTACCGGCAGATCCAGTCCGAGTGCGCGAACACCGAGATCCTCAGGCGCGAGGCCGCGACGATCTCCGCCCGGGCCGAGACGGGAAAGGATTATTCGTTCTTCCCCGGCGACCTCCGGGCCAGCGGCCACTTCACCCCGGCGAAGCACGCGCCGAAGATCGAGCACGCGCTCACGTCCCGGAAGGATGCCGCGAGCGACGACGAGGCGAAGGTCAACTTCATCGAGGCGGAGTTCCACGCCCTTCCCGACACCGCCTACCGCTGCTGGGCGTACGTGGGCGCCTGCTGCAAGGAGACCTTCCTCTTCTACCTCCAGACCACGGAAGGGACCACCTTCCACAAGGGCAAGGACGTCCCGATCGACCCGGGAGGCGGCATGGCGGCCTTGGTCGAGCCCCAGCTCTCCGGCCTCGCCGCCACCCACGCCAAGGACAAGGGCGGCGCCAAGGCAGCCCGCGTCTGGGCCTGGGTCCACATCCCGCTGCCGAAGAAGTACGCCGTCGGAGGGGCGAAGACGATCCGGATCATGAGCGACCAGCAGGGATTCTCGGTGGGCTACGTCCTGGTCTCCTCGACCCGGAAGATGTTGCCCGTCGAGGCCGAGCTCAAGGAGCTCGCCAGAGAGATGGCAACGCGGCCTCCCCCCTCTGCCCGCGGCCTCCCCGAGCCCCTGGAGTGGTTCCTCGCCGGCCCCTTCCCAAGCAACGGGCTCGACGGCGAGCACCCGCCGGAGAAGGGGATCGACCTCGCCAAGGAGATGCCCGGCCAGGGGAAGAACGTGAAGTGGAAGAAGACGACGGCCGAGATGCGCGCCGCCGCGACCGGGAAAGCCGGCTACTTCAATTTCAAGACGGCCCTCCCGGGAGGCGACAACACCGTCGGCTACGCCCTGATCCACGTCAAGGCGCCCGCGCCGGTGGAGGTCCTCGCCCTCATGGGGAGCGACGACGGAATCAAGGCCTGGCACAACGGCCGGGTCTTTCACCGCAACGACGCCTCGCGGCCCGCGAACGTGGACGAGGACTCCGCCGCCATCCGCCTCGAGCCCGGCTGGAACCGCCTGCTCTTCAAGGTCCGCAACGGGAACGGCGATTTCGGCCTCGTGGTGCGCCTCGTGCACAAGGAAAGCAGGGCCCCGGTGCCGGATCTCGAATACTCCGCCCTGGGCGACCTCGAGGAACCGAAGTAGGCCAGGGGTGAGCCGGGATGGATCCCGGCAGGGGTGGGGGGTGTTTCTCCCCCGGGCTTGTGCGGATTTCAACCCGGGAGATCATTCTTGTCGAACCCCTATCGCTCCCAGGGCGGACGAAGCGCGGCCGCCTCGGGGCCGTAGGTCTGCGAGATCTGGAAGCCGCTCGCCTGCGACGTGTAGAAGATCCGCCCGTTCGAGACCACCGCGCCCAGGCATTCGCGCGAGTCGATCGCAGGGCCGGTGGAGACGAGCCGGCACTCCTGCGAGAGATCCATCATGTCCATGTTCGCGCCCAGGATGTAGGGCTCCGAGAGCGTGAAGCGGCAGCAGGCGTAGTTGTGGTGGAGCCGGCCCGTGATCTTCCCGGTCGCGCGGTCGAACACGTGCCCCTCGCCGCGCAGCGCGTTCGAGAAGATGAATTTCTCCCCCACGCTCACGACGTTGAGCGCCGAGGTCACGGGGTCCGACTGCCAGACGAGCGAGCCGTCCTTGGCGTCCAGGCACCAGACGAAGCGGTCGGACGCCCCCTCCCTCGCCTGGTTGTTGCCGCCCACGTAGAGGCGGCCGTCGCGGCCCGAGATCGTGCACTTCGCGGTGACGTGGAACTTCCCGGTCTGCCAGACCACCTTCCCCGTCGCCGGCTCGAGGCAGGCGGTGAGGCCGTTCGACTCGGCGGGCTGGCCCATCCGCTTCCGCCGGCCCGCGTCGTAGCCGAAGAACGTGGAGTAGTAGACCTTCCCGTCCATGAGGCAGAGACCGCAGTCGTTCCCGCCGCGTCCGAACTCGGAGAAGTCCTTCTCCCACGCGACCTTCCCGGTCCCGAGATCCCAGGCCCAGAGCAGCGGCCGGTTGTCCGAGGGATAGAACGGGTTGTCGTTCGAGTAGATCCAGCTCATGACCTCGCTCCCGTCCACCGGCTTCTCGGGCGTACCCTTGAACGTCCAGGGCTTCTCGCTGCCCTGTACGGCGTATCGCCCCGATCCGGAGGCGTAGATTGCGAGGTTCCCCGCCACCACGGGCGGGAACTGCCGGCTCCAGCTGGGCGACCCCGAGAACGGCGCCTCCCAGAGGAGCCTCCCCGTCGCCGCATCGAGGCAGCGCATGAGCGAGCGGCGCAGGCCCGCCTGGGGCACGAGCAGTTTCCCTTCGTGATAAAGCGGCGAGGTGAACGAGAGGTGGACGCCCGGCCAATAGCGGCGCCAGAGAAGCCGCCCCGTGTCCTGCTCCACCGCGATGACCTGCCCCTCGGAGGTGTGGGTGTAAAGCCGGCCGCCCCCGCACACCGGGAGGTGCTTCACCGTGCCTTCCACCCGGCGCACCCAGCGCGCCCGGAGCGGGGGCTTGAGGCCCTGGTCGTTCGAGTTGGTGCAGCCGAAGTCCCCGTAGTTGGTGTACCAGTCGTGCTTCGCGCCGGCGAGCGTCCCCTGGAGCGGGCTGCGGACCTTCCAGACTTCCGGGTCCCGCGCCGGGAGCGGGGCCTTGCCGTCGGGGCCGAGCACGTAGAGATATCCGTCCTCGCCCCCGAAGATGATGCGGCCGTCGCAGACCGCGGCGGGCGCGGTGATCGGCGCCCCGAAAGGCGTCCTGAATACCCACGGCTCGCCGCCTGCGAGCGGCACGACATAGAGCGCGCCGTCGAGACCGCCGTACACGGCGTGGTCGCGGAGCAGGAGGGGCGAATCGATGGACGCGTGGGGCGAGAGAACCTGCGGCTTCTCCTCCCCCGCGGCGTGCCTCACCAGGCCGAAGCCCTCTTCGGGACGACAGCGGTAGACGTCCACGCCGCGGATGCTGACCGGGCTGAAGCCCAGCAGCCCCGGGAGGTGGATGGCGGTTTGGGTTCCCCTGACGAAGTCGGCCTGGAGCTTTCCGTCGCGAAGCCGGAGGACCTCGACGCGCCCGGCATTGTCGCGGCGGTGCCACTGGACGTAGACCGCGCCGTCCGGGCCCACGCTCTGCCCGAAGCACGCGGGGAACTCCTTTCCGTCGTAGGAGGGGATCTCTCCCGCGAGAAGGAGTTCCGCCTTCGAACCCGCATCTTCGAGGAACACGGTGCGCCCGCCCGCCGGGAGGATCACGGTCTTCCCGTGAAGGGAGATGTCGCGCGAGCAGATGAAGTGCTCCTTCCAGGTGACGCGGCCCTCCTTGAACTTTCCCCAGTCCTCGCCCTTCCAGCGGTCCCCCTTGAACCCGATGACCTCGCTGACGAAGTCCCAGGTCCAGACGACCTTCCCGTCGGGCTCCAGGGCCCAGACGCGCGCGCCGAGCGAGGCGACGTAGACTCTTTCCTCACCGACGACCGGCGCGCTGAAGACGGGCTCGCCGCAGTCGATCTCCCGGACGACGGCCCCGGTCTCCCGGTCGAGCACGTAGTAGTACCCCGCCGTGGTCCCGAAGTGGAGGTACTTCCCCGCCACGGCCGGCGACGAGACATTGCTGCAGTTTCCAGGCCCACCCTTGCTCTCGAACTTCCACACGACGCGGAGCGTCTCGAGGTCGATCGCGAACGCCACGCCCGAGCCGTCCACCGCGTAGATGCGGCCGCCCGCCACCGCGGGCGAGGCGAGGACGGCGTCCGAGAGGGCCACGCTCCCGACAAGCCCGAGCGGCGTCCTGACCGACCGACCGGCCGCGTCGCCGGAATGGCGCGCGTCGAACTTGAGCTGTGTCCACTCGTCCCCCGCCGCCGCGGCCGCCAGGCAGAGCGCAAGCAAGGCGTTCATGGGTCCGGCCCTCCAAGGAGCTTACGTCCGCCGGACCTGGGGCGTGGCTACGGCCCACCCGGGGCGCCCGTGCCCCAGAGGAGCGAGAGGCCCGGCACGTAGGTGAGGATGAGCACCGCCGCGAGGATCGCCAGCATGAATGGGACGGAGGCCGCCGCCACCTTGAGGATCGGCTTGTCGAAGCGGGAGGAGGCGAGGAAGAGGTTCGCCCCCACCGGCGGCGTGAGGTAGCCGAGTTCCATGTTCGCCAGGAAGATCACGCCCAGGTGGAGGGGGTCGACCCCGTAGGCCCGGCTGATGGGGATGATGATCGGGACCACCACCATGATTGCCGAGTAGATGTCCATCATCGCGCCCACGATGATCAGGAAGAAGTTGAGCAGCAGGAGGAACGCCCACCTGGAATGGACGTGCTGCCGGGTCCACTCGGCCGCCTGCTGCGGGATTTCCTGGTCCACCATGTAGTTCGTCAATCCCATCGCCACCCCGAGGATCACGAGCACGGCCCCGATCAGCGTGACCGACGAGACCAGGACGCGCGGGAGGTCCTTCACCGGGCCCATCTCCCGGTGGATCGCCACCTGGACCCCGAGCGCATAGACCACCGTGATCGCGGCCGCCTCCACCATCCCGCAGAATCCGCCGAAGAGCGAGGCGAGCGCCACGACCGGCAGGAGCAGCTCCCACTTCGCCGCCCAGAGGGCCAGACCCGCCTCGCGCATCGTGAAGGGTTGCCGCGGCACGAGGTTGCGCCGGGCCTCCCGCACGCCGAGAACCGCCACCGCGATCACCAGGAGCAACCCCGGCAGGGCGGCCGCCTTGTAAAGGTCCGGGATCGCGATCCTGGCCATGATCGCGTAGAGGATCACCGGCAGGCTCGGCGGAAAGAGAAGGCCGATCGAGCCGGCCGACGTCACCAGGCCCGTCGAGAACTTCTCCCCGTAGCCCGCGCTCACGAGCATCGGGAGGAGCAGCCCGCCCAGCGCGAGGATCGTCACGCCCGAGGCCCCCGTGAATGTCGTGAAGAAGGCGCAGACGAGCGTGGCCACGATCGCGAGCCCCCCGGGCATCCAGCCGAAGAGGGCCCGGAAAAGCCGCAGCAGCCTCTCGCTCGACCTCCCCTCCGCCAGGACGAAGCCCGCGAGGGTGAAGAGCGGGATCATCGGGAGGGAGGGGTCCACGATCAGCTTCCGCGTCTCGATCAGGATCGCCGCCACTGGCGTGTCCTCCCCGCCCGCGAAGAAGAGGAGGAGCGCCGCGCCGCCCATCGCCACGAAGAGCGGCGCCCCGAGCACCGCAGCCACGAGGATCGCCACCATCCCCGGCCAGAGCAGCTTCGCCGCGTGCGGCTCGAGGACGAACCCCACGAGGAGCGCGGCCGGCAGCCCGAGGGCCGCGATCGCCTTCCCCCTCCATCCCTCCGCCTGCAGCACGAAGCGCAGCGCCATCACCGCGAAGGCCGCCGGGAGGATCGTGATGACCGTCCACTTCGGGATCCACCCCGCGATCTTGAGAGGGGCGTCGAACTCGCTCCTCACGAAAGTCCACGCCGCCCAGGCGAGCGAGGCCGACACGCCCGCCGAGACTGCCGATGCCGCGGCGCCCGTCCACCGCTTGAGCCGCGCGGGCATGAACTCCGTCCCGGTGGAGAGGGCGAGGTGCTTCTTCTCGCGCGAGGCCACCATCGCGCCGAGGAACCCCACCCAGAGCGTGAGATTCATCTCGTAGTCCACCGAACCCGGGATGCCGGTCTTGAAGACGTGCCGGAGGAGGATCTCGAGGACCGGCAGGACGGCCATCAGGAGGAGCGCGCCCCCGGCCAGGGCGTTCTCCACCCGGCGGCCCCAGAGAAGGGCGAGGGCGAGCCTGCCCCCCGGAGCGACCGCGGGTGTGTTTTCCAGCCTTTACCCCTGCTTCTTCTTCGCCCGCGCCTCGTCGCGGAGCTTCTCGATCTCGGCCACGAGTTCCTGGGGGATGTCCTTGCCCATGAGCCTGGGCCAGGCGCCGCGCGCCCACTTCTCCCACTCCGCCAGCGCGTCGGCGGGCACCGGGTGGACCTGGAGCCCGTGCTTCTGCATGACGCCCACCGCATCGGCGCCGAGCTTCCGGGTCTCCCTCCGGAGCCGCTCCCCCGACTCCTTCGCCGCCTTGACCAGGGCGGGCTTCTGGGCCTCGGGAATCGAGTCCCACTTCTTGTTCGTGATCACGGTGGCGCCCACCAGCGGCGCCCACTTGAGGTCGGTCATGTTCTTCGCGGAGCCGAACCACTGGAACGAGAGCGCGGCCAGCGGGGTCGTCGAGAAAGCGTTGATGAGCCCGGACTTCAGACTGGGGTGGATCTCGGTCGCCGCGAGGGGGACGGGCTGCACCCCCTCGTCCTTCCAGAGGGCCGCCTCCGTGGTGCTCGTGGCCCAGATGAAGAGCTTCACCTTCTTCAGGTCGTCCGGCCGGATCACGGGGCGGTCGGCGAAGAAGGTCACCCAGCCGGCGTCCCCCCAGTTGAGGACCGTGTAGCCCTTGTCCTTGAGGATCTTCTCGAAGCGCGGGGCCGTCTTCTCCACGACATAGTCCAGCTCCTCGTAGGACTGGAGCATCATGGGCATCTGGAGGGCCATGATCTCGGGAGCGATCTCCGCGAGACCCACGCCCGTCAGCGCCGCCGCGTGGAGCTGGCCGACCTTCATCTTCTGGATCATGACCGGCTCGTCGCCCGCCACGCCGCCCGGGTAGATGCGGAACTGGATCTTCCCGTCGGCGGCCTTCTTCCAGTCCTCCGCCATGTCGCGGATGATGCCGTGCCAGGGAGACCCCTCGGGCGCCAGCGTGCCGAGCTTCACCGTCTGGTCCTGGGTGCTGAGCCTCGGGAATTCGGGACCCGCGGTGTCCCCCAGGACGACGAGCGCGAGAGCCAGGGCTTTCATTTCTTGTCCTCCTCCACGTCGACGAACAGGTCCGGGAGCCGCGTGAGCAGCCAGCGCGCGCGGCGCTGCATGAGGGTGTTCAAGAGCCGGTTCCCCGGCGCCGCCTCCGGGTCCACCTCGAGCGCCGCGGCGAGCAGCCGCTTGAACTCGGGAAGGTTCTGCTCACGTGCCGAGACCGACTCCGCGAGCGCCACGTACACCCCCGCGCGCTTCCCCTTGGAATGCGCCAGCGCCCGCTCGTAATGATGCCGCGCGCGCTTCGCGCTCCCGCCCATCGCCTCCGGGCGGCTCCCCTCGTACGAGACGAGGAATTCGTGCGCCGCCCCGCCGTCGTAGGCCTCGTCCAGTTCGAGGACCCGCTGGACCAGCGCGCCCGCCGTGGGCAGGTCGGCGACCAGGTCGAGGTTCTTCTTGTCCGACATGAGCGCCGCGGCCCAGGCGACCCCCGTCCAGTAGAGGAAGGGAACGTCGTCACGGGTGGTGGCGGCCAGAGTCGCGGCGAGGTCCTTGCGGAGCCCGGCCCTGAACCCCGGATGTCCCACCTCCAGTCCCCTGAGGCCGTAGTCCCGGGCGCGGAGGAGGAGCTTCTGCGCGCGGGCGCGCATCTCGCGCGACCTGGGCAGGTCGGTCGCGTCGAGGAAATCTGCGTCCATCTGGACGAACGCGTAGGCGTACTGCGTGAATCCGCTCGCCGTGGCCAGGAGCAGGCCCCGGTGCTCGGGCAAGTCCGCGAGGATGCTCTCGTAGGTCTTGAGCCCGAAGGGAATGGCTTCGCGAACGAGCTCGGGGTCCTCGTCGCTCGCGAAGACGCCGCCGGTTCCCGCCAGCGTGTCCGCCGCGGCGTTCAACGCCAGGGTCCTGACGCAACCGGTGAGCGAGAGGACCAGGAGGATCGTCGGGAATCCCGGCGCACGAAGGACGGCCACCATTCCTCCCCGGGGAACGATCCCCGATCCGCTATAATACTCATTAGGAATCTGCGAGTTCCTGTTTATTCAGTTGCGGAAAGATTCAGCCCTTCGCTGAGGACCCGGGAAATCGGGTAAGGAACGGCATGGGAACCGACAACGCTTCCATCGTCACGGTCTCCTGCCCCTGCGGGGCCACGCTCGAGGTCGACACGCGGAACGCGCGGCCCGTGCGGGTCTGCCCGCAGTGCAAGGACTCGCTCACGATCGTCGTGACCGTGGACCCGCGCACCGGAAATCGCCGGGTGGGGATCCTCGTCTCGCCGGCGGCGATGGCGCCGAAGCGCGGGAAGCCCAAGACCGTCAAGCTGCCCCCGCTGAAGGTGGCCGGCGCCCCGAAGTGCGCGTGCGGGGCGGACGTGCCCGTGAATTCCAAGTCAGTGGACAGCGTCTATACGTGCGGGTGGTGCGGGGCGTGCTACACGACGCTCGCCGGGGGCGATGGCCCGCCCGTCCTCATCCCCGTCCACATCGAGCCGCTCAAGAAGGAGAAGCCGAAGACCGCGATCCGAAGACCCAAGACCGTGGCCATTCCCCAGTCAAGGGTGAAGGAGAGCCTGCTGGTGATGACCCAGGGCACGCTGGGCGCCCAGCCGCTCAGGGAGCAGGAGAAGGGCTCGCTCATGTCGTGCTTCTGCGGCCACGAGATCGCGGTCAGCCCCGAAGCCGCGCACCGGCTCCTCAAGTGCCTGGACTGCGGCCTCTCCTTCCGCGTCTTCATGGCGGTGGACCCGCGCTCCAAAAAGCCGATGGTGATCACGCTCCCGCGCGGCCCGGCGGAGACGCAAGGGAAGGCCTGAATACTCCGACCCGCAAGGTCGGGACTCGTCGGCCCCGGGGTCAACAGACTCCGTCCGTCTTGTTCTACTTCTCCTTGCAGCCGGGCTTGCCGCAGTCCTTCTTGGGGTGCCGGTCGTCGTTCCAGGCGCCGTGCCAGAAGAAGTGGCCGCAGTCTTCGCCGTGCTCGTGGCGGGCCCCGGGCTTGTCCTTGGGGGCATCCTTGGCCGGCGCCTTGTCCCCCTTGGGAGGCTCCTTTTTCGGGTCTTCCTTCCTGGGAGGCTCTCTCCTGGGCGCTTCCCTTCTCGGGTCCTCGACCTTGGGCTCCTCTTTCTTGGGAGACTCCTTCTTCGGGTCTTCTTTCTTGGGGTCCTCCTTTTTCGGAGGCTCCTTTTTCGGATCCTCCTTCTTGGGGTCTTCTTTCTTCGGAGGCTCCCGCTTCGGTTCCTCGACCTTCGGGTCTTCCTTCTTGGGCGGCACCTTCCGGGCGCACTTCACGCACTCCACCGCCCGGTCGTGCCAGGTATCGGTGCACTTGTGGAGGAAGTGACCGCAACCCTCCCTATGCATGTGCTTCGGCGTGCAGGCCACGCAGTCCTTCGGATGGTCCGCGTCGAACCAGTCGCGCCGGCAGGGCCACAGGACGTGGCCGCAGCCCTCCGCGTGCTTGTGGCAGAGGCGGCACTCGACCGCGCGGTCGTGGTACTGGCCGGTGCAGCGGTGGAGGAAATGGCCGCAGCCGGCCCCGTGGACGTGCGGCGGGGTGCAGCGGGCGCAGTCCCTCGGGTGATGCTCGTTCTGCCAGGACTTCGTGCAAGCCCAGAGGAAATGGCCGCAGCCTTCCTTGTGGACGTGCACGCAGCGGGCGCAGTTCGTGGGGTGCGCCTCGGCGTGCCAGCCTCGGTCGCAGACCCAGAAGGCGTGCCCGCAGCCCTCCTTGTGGATGTGCACGCAGCGCGGGCAGTTCGCGGGATGGACCTCCATGCGCCATCCGCCGTCGCAGGCCCACTGGAAATGGCCGCAGCCGGCGCCGTGTTTGTGGCAGCGCGCGCAGTCGGCCGGATGGATTCCGATCTCCCAGCGTCCCACGCAGGCCCAGAGGTGATGCCCGCAGCCGGGACCGTGCTGGTGGCAGCGGGCGCAGTCGTCGGGGTGGGCATCGGACCGCCACTCGCGGCGGCAGTCCCAGAAATGGTGGCCGCAGCCGGTGGCGTGGACGTGGGCGTGGAAGCGCTCGTCGCGGCAGCCGGCGTCGTGCGGCCGGTTCCACCAGGCGTCATGCCAGGTCCAGTGGCCGCAGCGGCCGTCCTCGTGGCGGTGGCAGCGGACGCAGTCGCCGGGGTGGACCCCGACTTCCCAGCGCCCCACGCAGGCCCAGAGGAAGTGCCCGCAGCCGGGGCCGTGCTGGTGGCAGGCCGCGCAGCCGGGCGGGTGCGGGATCTCGTGCCAGGAGCCGTGCCATTCGTAGTGCCCGCAGCGCGGGCCGTGGAGGTGGACCATGCACGAGCAACTCGCCTGGTGCGCCCGGTCGTTCCACTCGCCGTGCCAGTAGAAATGGCCGCAGCCGATCTTGTGGACGTGCGAGTGCCAGCGCTCGTCGTCGCAGGAGGCGGGATGGGCCGAGGCGTTCCAGTCCCCGTGCCAGTAGGAGTGGCCGCAGCGCGGGCCATGGAGGTGGACCAGGAGGTGCCACTCGCGGTCGTCGCAGGCGTCGGCGTGAAGACCCACGTGCCAGGCGCCGTGCCAGTAGTTGTGGCCGCAGCCGATGCCGTGGACGTGGAGGTGCCAGCGGTCGTCGGCGCAGCCGGCGGGGTGGGCGGCGTCGTGCCAGGCGCCATGCCAGTACTGGTGGCCGCAGGCCCAGCCGTGGTCGTGCACCTCGTGCCAGCGGCGGTCGAGGCAGAACTCCGGGTGCGGGCCGTCCGTCCAGGCGCCGTGCCAGTAGAAGTGGCCGCAGCGGTCGTGGTGGGCGTGGACGTGCCAGTCGGAGTCCTCGCAGCCGGCCGAGTGGGCGCCGGGGTTCCACTCGCCGTGCCAGTAGAAGTGGCCGCAGTCGTGGTCGTGGACGTGCACGGTCGCGTTCGGATCCTCCGCCGGCCGGTGGACCGTGCGGTAGACGTGGACCCGGCATCCGCCGGCCAGCGCCAGCGCCGCCGCCGCAGCGAGCGCGAAGATTC
>JAHFOZ010000312.1 GCA_023261405.1 Planctomycetota bacterium | reverse complement strand
CACGATCTTCGCCGCCCTCCCGATCGACCGCGTGGACCCCACGCCGTTCCAGCGCGACCTCTCGGAATCCCACGCGAAGCGGCTGGGCGAGACGATCGGGAAGCTCGGGCGCTTCCTCGATCCGATCATCGCCGTCCCGGCGGGCGACCGCTACTGGACGCCCAATGGCCGCCACCGCCTCGAGTCCATGCTGCGGCTCGGCGCCCGGACGATCACCGCGCTCGTCCTCCCGGACCCGGCGATCCAGTACAAGATCCTCGCGCTCAACGTCGAGAAGGCGCACAACCTTCGGGAGAAATCGCTCGAGGTGATCCGCATGTACCGCGCGCTCGCGGCCGCGGACCAGGCCCCCGAGAGCGCCCATGCGCTCGAATTCGAGGAGCCTGCCTTCGCGACGCTGGGGGTCTGCTACGAGAAGAACGGCCGCTTCTCGGGCGGGGCGTACCAGTCCATCCTCAAGAGGGTGGACGGGTGGCTGGAGTCGCCGCTCGCCCCGGCCCTCAAGGTTCGCGAGGCCCGCGCGGCGAAGATCGAGGCGCTCGACGCCCGGGTGGTCATCCACGTCCAGGCGCTCCAGGCGAAGGGCTTCAAGAGCCCCTACCTGAAGGCCTTTGTCATCGCACGCGTCAATCCGCTCCGCTTCATGAAGGTCGTGCCACCGTTCGACGAGGCGCTCGACGACCTCCTCAAGCGCGCCGCGCGGTTCAACGCGGGCGGCGTGAAACAGGAGGACATCGCCGCCACGGCCGGCCCGGCCGAGAGCGCCGAGCCCCCCAGTTAACGTTTCAGTGCCGCAAATTCGTTAACGCGCGGGGGGTTCCGGTGCTAAGATCGACCCTCATGAAGAGACTGCTGCTGGCCCTCCCCCTCCTCGCGCTCGCCGCATGCAGGCACACCTACGACGGCGGCGTGGAGGTCCCCGAGCTCAGGCCCATCCCGCGCGAAGTGGACCGGCTGGACGTCTCCGCGCCGGAGGACGCCGGCCTCCAGTACCTCGCCTGGTGCCTCGAGGAGCAGCGGTCCCTCGGGAGCTGGCAGTCCAGCCGCATCTCGGCCGAGGGGACGGTGAGCGACCACAAGGGCAAGCACGAGGACCACACCCCCTACGTCCTCTGGCGACAGCCGGTCCCCGGCCGGCCCTGGAGCCACGTGCCCTGGGCGGGCCCCTCCGACTCCGCACCGATCGAGGGAAAGTAAGACTCCGGCGCGCTCCCCTCTCGGTCCCCAGGTGACGTCTCAGGGCAGCCGCGCGGGCGCCGACGGCTCGGAGCGCAGGCCTGCGCCGTTCACGACGACCACGCGGTACTCGTGCTTCGTCCCCGTGACGGGGTACGCGTCGGTGAAGCGCAGCTCCGGAAGGGGCTTCTCCGGCGTGTCGTGGTAGGACATGGACTGGAAGAGCGGGCGGCCGAATTTCCCCGCGGGCTTCTCGGGAACCTGGACGAGGTCCTTGCCGTCGCGCTGGACGACGAAGGCCTTTGTGCCGCTTTCGAAATCCGCTTCGGAGTCCCACGTGAGCTCCACGGCACCGTCCGGTTTCGCGGTCGCCTTGAGGCCGGTCGCAGCGGGAGGGGCGGTCGCGTCCCCCACGGCGCCCGTCTTCACGTACTCCATCCACGCCTTCGCAACCGCCTCGCCCGGAAGCCAGACGGCCTCCTCGGGTTTTCCAGCGTAGGAGGCGGCGGGCCCGGCCGTGTCCGAGAGGGGCGCCGCGAGCCACGCGGACTTTATGTCCACCGGTCGGAGCTTCCCCGACTCCGAAAGGCGCATCTCGAGACACGCATCGAAGAACGGGATGGCGAGGTACCGCGAGTCGCCGCACTCGTGGGAGGTGCGCGGATCCGGGGCGAAGCCGATGGGCGCGCCTTTCGCCCGGAACGCCTTGAACATGGCGAGGGTGCCGGTCCACGCGCCGTTGAAGCGCTTGTCGCCGTTCTCCCTGGCGCCCGGGTTGCACATCACGGGGATGCCGTAGACCGCCTCGGCGAGCTCAGACTTCGGAAGCCCTCCTTTTTCCCAAGCCGGGAAGTCGGTGCCGCTCCGGAGCCAGATCGCCACGATCCGGTCCGGGTGAAGGGTCTGCATGAGGCTGGCCCAAGTGCCGCCGCCCGAATGTCCCCAGAGGCACCACGGGGCGGTCTCGAGCTCCGCGTGTCCGGCCTTCACGGCGAGCTCGCCGAGGGCCCTGAGAAAGGTCTTCTCCGACCCGTTCCGCGGGTCGCACCAAAGCCGGCAGTTCTGCTGGTCGTCCTGCTGGTACGAGGGCCCGAGGAGCGCGCACCCCCGCTTGCGTGCGAGGGCCTGCCAGTGGAGGTCGTAGGCCGCGGTGGCGCCGCCCTTGCAGGCGCCGGCCCCGCAGCCGTGCTGGTGGACGATGACCCCCCGCAGCTTCCGAACGCCGACGGGGATCCAGACCGTATAGGTGACGCCGAGCTGGAGCGCGCCGGGTTCGGTCGAAGGCGGATACGCGACCTCGTGGTACGCACCACCCGCCTGGGGGGCGAAGCACACGGCCAAGACCAGGAGGTTCATGGTCCTGCTCCTTCTTCAATACGGTCCAGGATTATAACGTCCCTCGCGGCCCGCGGCGTACCCAGGGCGTCCCCCCCGGGAGAGGCCTTGAGAACGGACATCGCCACGAGAGGTCCCCCAACGACACGCCGCCCCGCGTCGCCCCTCCTGTGGACCCCCCTCGGCCCCTGGACGGGCGCAGAATATGTGTCCTTTGCGTCCTGAAGGGGTGTAAATGTAATGCGGGAATCAAGTCGGTTGCGAAACGGGGCGGCGATGCAGAGCGGTCGGAACGTCCTGAGCACGAAGCGGTGGCCGCTCCCCTTCTGCGCCGCAGCGGCCCTCTTGCTTGCTCCGACCCCGGCGGGCGCGCGCGCCGCGCAGGCGGATTCGCACGTGGATTTCAATCGGGATATCCGGCCGATTCTTTCCGAAAACTGCTTTGCCTGCCACGGACCGGACAAGAACAAGCGCAAGTCCGGGCTGCGCCTCGATACGAAGGAGGGCGCGTACGGCGCGGGGAAGTCGGAGAAGATCGCGATCGTCCCCGGCAAGCCGGACAAGAGCGAACTCATGGCGCGCCTTACCTCCACAGACGAAGAGCAGAGAATGCCGCCGCCGCGCGAGCACAAGACGGTGACGCCGCCGCAAGTGGCCCTGCTGAAGCGATGGATCGCTTCCGGCGCGCCCTATGACAAGCATTGGGCGTTCAAGACCATCCAGGCGCCGCCCGTGCCGGGGGTCGGGAGTTCGCCCTGGGCGACGAACGAGATCGATCGCTTCATCCTGGCGCGGCTGGATCAGGAACACCTGACGCCCTCTCCGCCCGAAGGGAAGGAGCGCCTGATCCGCCGCGCGACCCTCGATTTGACCGGGCTGCCGCCGACGCTCGCGGAAGTCGATGCGTTCGCGAACGACCGCTCGCCCGCCGCCTTCGAGACGGTCGTGGACCGACTGCTGGCCTCGCCGCATTTCGGCGAGCGCATGGCCGTCCCCTGGCTCGATCTGGCGCGCTTCGCAGACACGGCCGGCTATCACAACGATTCCCTGCGCGACATGTGGCTCTGGCGCGACTGGGTCGTCAAGGCGTTCAACGCCAACAAGCCGTTCAGCGATTTCACGGTGGAACAGCTCGCCGGCGACCTGATCCCGAAGGCCGGCGTCGAGCAGAAAGTGGCCAGCGGATTCCACCGCAACGTCATGACCAGCGACGAAGGCGGGCTGATCGATGCGGAGTATCTGAACCTGTACGTGGTCGATCGCGTGAACACCACCGGGACCACGTGGCTGGGGATGACGGTGGGCTGCGCGCAGTGCCACGATCACAAGTACGACCCCCTTCTGCAGCGCGAGTACTACCGACTCTACGCGTTCTTCCACAATGTCCCCGAGAACGGCAAGGACGGCGTGCGCGACCGGAATCCAAAGCCCTATATGAAGGTGTCATCGCCGGAGCAAGCGGCAGCGCTGGAAAAGCTGACGGCCGAGGTCGCGCAGGCGGAGAAGGAACTCGCCGAGTCCAACAAGCGGTTCGAGCCCGAATTCAGGAAATGGCTCGTCGAGGAGCCGAACAAGCCGAAGCCTGCCGAGCCCGAGGGGCAGGTCGGCCACTTCACCCTGGATTCCGCGCCCCACGGGACGGCCGGCAACGCCAGGGCCGTCGAGGGCCGGCTGAACGGCACGGGGGCGACATTCCAGTCCGCGGGTTTCATCGGCGGAGCGCTCAGCTTCGACACGAAGGGGCATCTCGAGGCCGGAAACACCTTCGGTTTCGAACGGACTCAGCCCTTCAGCGCCGCGGCCTGGGTGCGGCTCAAGAACAACGGCACCGGGCATCTTTTCGGAAAACTGGAAGCCGCGCCCCGTTACCGGGGATGGCGCATCGAAATGACCGACCGCCGCGCCAACATCCAGCTCATCAGCACGTGGGACGGCAACGCGATCGAGGTGCGGAGCAAGGAGCAGCTCGCGCAGGATGCGTGGCTGCATGTTCTCGTGACCTACGACGGCTCGGGCAAGGCGGCGGGCATCAGCCTGTATGTGAACGGCAAACCCGCGAAGCTGGACGTGAGGAAGAATGCACTCAAGGACACCCTGGTCAGCGACGCGCCGTTCACCATCGGCGGGCCGCAGAACGGCGGGCTGAGCGCGCTGGTGGACGACCTGCGCATCTTCAACCGCGCGCTTTCCCAGGCGGATTCGGACGCGCTGGTCGCCCTCGGCTGGCGCTCGCTGCTGGACGTTCCCGAAACCGCGCGCACGCCGGAGCAGGCCAGGGAGTTGAAGTCGGTGTTCCGCACCTCCGCCTACGCGTCGCTGGCCGCCGCCGAGAAGAAGGTCGCGGCCGCGAAACAGGACCGCGACACGTACGAGAAAGCCATCCCCAACACGATGGTGATGGAGGAGATGGCGACGCCGCGCGACACGTTTGTCAAAACGCGCGGCGCCTACGACAAGAACGGCGAAAAGGTGGCGCCCGGCGTGCCGGAGTTTCTTCCGCCCCTGGGGCCGGCCCCCGACGGCAAGCGGCTCACACGGTATGATCTCGCGAACTGGCTCATTTCGCCCGAGCATCCGCTGACCAGCCGCGTCGCCGTGAACCGGCTCTGGGCGATCCTCTTCGGAACGGGGATCGTCAGGACGCTGAATGATTTCGGGATGCAGGGGGATTGGCCGAGCCATCCCGACCTGCTCGAATGGCTCGCCGCCGATTTCATGCGGGACTGGAACATGAAACGCGCCGTCCGGCAGATCATGCTGTCGTCGACGTACCGCCAGTCGTCGCAGGTCAGGCCGGCGCTGCTCGAGAAGGACAGCGGAAACCGCCTGCTCGCGCGCGGGCCGCGTCATCGGCTCGACGCGGAATTCGTCCGCGACAACGCGCTGGCGGTTTCGGGCCTGCTGAATCCCGAGATGGGCGGCAAGGGCGTCCTGCCCGCGCAGCCGCCCGGCATCTGGGAAGTCAACGAGATGGGCGGCCAGGGCTACAAGAAGTCCGCCGGAGCCGCGCAGTACCGCCGGGGGATCTACGTCTATTTCCGGCGTTCCACCCCGTATCCGTCGTTCCTCACGTTCGATGCGCCGAACCGGGAATTCTGCACCGCCACGCGCCCCCGCACGAGCACCCCGCTGCAATCGCTCGTCCTGATGAACGATCCCGTTTACGTTGAAGCCGCCCGCGCCTTCGCGCTGCGCACCCTGAGGGAGGGCGGCGCCGAGACGGCGGGCCGGCTCTCCTTCATGTGGCGCACGGCCCTGTCGCGGCCGCCCACCCGCGAAGAGCTCGCGGTGCTGCAGGGAACACTGGACCGGCAACTCGCCAACTACCGCCAGGACCGGAAGAGCGCGGAGGCCTTCGTGAAGATCGGGGATCTGGCGAATCCCAAGGACATCGACGTCAGCGAACTGGCTGCATGGACCGCGCTGGGCAGCGTCATTCTCAACCTGAACGAAACGATCACAAACTAGGGCCAAACGCGAGGACCCGCCGCATGGATGAAGATTGCCCCTGCACCCTCCCGCGTCGCACCTTTCTCGAAAAGAGCACGACCGGCCTGGGCGCGCTCGCGCTGGCGTCGCTCTTTCAGCGCAACCTGTTTGCCGGCCCGGGCGACGACCCGAAACCCGGCGTCCCCGGGGGGCTGCATCCCCTGGATTGGGCCCCGAAAGCCCGGCGCGTGATCTATCTTTTCATGTCCGGCGCCCCCTCGCACCTGGACCTGTTCGACCCCAAGCCGAAGTTGACGGAAATGACCGGGAAGGATCTTCCGGACAGCGTGCGCAAGGGCCAGCGCATCACGACCATGACCTCCGGCCAGAAGAACCTGTTCTGCGTCGGCTCGCCGTTCAAATTCCAGAAGCACGGCACGTGCGGCATGGACCTTTCAGAGCTTCTGCCGCACACCT
>JAHFOZ010000649.1 GCA_023261405.1 Planctomycetota bacterium | reverse complement strand
CACCCGATGGCGGAGCTCGCGCCGCGGGACGCGGTGTCCCAGGCCATCCTCCGCCACATGCTCAAGACCCGCGACACGCAGGTCTACCTGGACGCCCGGCCTGTCCGGCAGGTGCCCCGGAAGTTCCCGGGGCTCGCCAAGCTCTGCGCGCGGTTCGGGCTGAATCCGGGGAAGGACCTCATCCCGGTGCGGCCCGCGGCGCACTACATGATCGGCGGCGTGCGGGTGGACGAGTGGGGGCGGACCTCCGTGCCGAACCTGCTGGCCTGCGGCGAGTGCGCGGCGGCGGGTTTCCACGGGGCGAACCGTCTGGCCTCGAATTCCCTCCTGGAGTGCCTCGTGTTCGGCAAGCGCGCCGGGGCCGTGGCGGCGCAGGAGGCCCACGCGGCCGTGCCGCGCTTCGCCCTCCGCGTCCCGGCCCGGCCCGAGGGCGGCGCGGAGCTCGACACGGAGGACATCCTCAACTCGCTCCGCAGCATGATGTGGCGGAACGTCGGGATCGAGCGGGACCGCGACGGTCTCACGTACGCCGCCGACTCGATCGACCTGTGGTCGGGCTACGTGCTCGACCGGCGCTTCGACACGCCCGAGGGCTGGGAGCTCCAGAACCTGCTCATCCTCGGCAGGCTGGTGACCGCGGCGGCGCTGCGGCGCACCGAGAGCCGCGGCGTCCACCACCGGCGCGACCACCCGAAGACGGACGACCGTCGCTGGAAGACCCACCTCGTCCTGCGTTGCGACGGGGTAAGATGGAAGCACTACCGATTGGAGAACGTCGCATGGCCGACACCTTCCGCCGCAAGATGACCGCCTTCGAGGAGGTCAACTGGCAGTACGGCAAGGCGGCCGGGCTCCTCGAGATTCCCGAGGCCCACGCTTCGATCATGCGGAACTGCTACCGGGAGCTCAAGGTGCAGGTGGTCCTGCACCGGGACGACGGGCGCATCGAGGAATACTTCGGCTTCCGCGTGCAGCACAACGGGACGCGCGGGCCGTACAAGGGGGGCATCCGCTACCACCCCAGCGTGGACATGGACGAGGTCCGCGCGCTCGCCTCGCTCATGACGTGGAAGACGGCGGTGGTGAACATCCCCTACGGCGGCGCCAAGGGCGGTGTCAACTGCGACCCGAAGAAGATGTCCGAGAACGAGCTGCAGACGCTCACGCGGACGTTCACGCGGAAGATCGACATGGCCCTGGGCGTCTACCGGGACATCCCCGCCCCTGACGTGGGGACGAACGCCAAGGTGATGGGCTGGCTCATGGACGAGTACGGCCGGAAGCACGGCTATTCCCCGGCCATCGTCACGGGGAAGCCGGTGGCCCTGGGAGGCTCGAAGGGGCGGGAGAGCGCCACTGGCCTGGGCGTCTTCTTCATCGCGCAGAGGGCGTGCCGGGACTTCGGGGTCGCGCTCCAGGGCGCCCGGGTCGTGATCCAGGGCTTCGGGAACGTGGGCTCCTGGGCGGCCAGGTACCTCCACGACGCCGGAGCGAAGGTGATCGCGGTGGCGGACGCGGAGGGCGGCGTCCTGGAGGAAAGGGGGCTGGACGTCGCCGCGCTTGAGGCCCACGTCCGCGAGAAGAAGACGGTGGCCGGGTTCGCCAAGGCGTCGCCGCTCCCCAAGGAGCGGATCTTCGAGACCCCCTGCGACATCCTGATCCCCGCGGCGCTCAACGGGGTGATCCACGAGCAGAACGTGGGCGCGATCAACGCGCGGCTCATCATCGAGGGCGCGAACAACCCGATCAACCCGCACGCCGACCACATCCTGGCGCAGCGGAAGATCCCCGTGGTCCCGGACATCCTGGCCAACGCGGGCGGCGTCACGGTCTCCTACTTCGAATGGGTGCAGGATCTCTACTCTTTCTTCTGGGATCCCGACATGGTCCGCACGCAGCTCCAGCGCACGATTCGCCACGCTTACGTGGACGTGGAATCCTCCGCCCGAAGACACGACACCGACCTGCGCACCGGCGCCCTCATCCTGGCCGTGGGCCGTGTGCAGGAAGCCACGCGCATTCGGGGCATCTTCCCGTAGACAACAGGCCGGCTGCGCGGCTCAGAGG
>JAHFOZ010000311.1 GCA_023261405.1 Planctomycetota bacterium | reverse complement strand
ACAAGACGGTCGACCGTTTCTCCGCGTACGAGGGCGTGAACGATTCGCTGATCCTGGAGAGCATGTACTACGGATTCGACATCGATTCCAACTACAACGCCTTCAAGGTCAGCGGCGGCATGTCGTTCGACGTGGGCGGGAAGCAGAAGAACCTGCACCTGTCC
Organism: Planctomycetota bacterium; assembly: GCA_023261405.1. Lineage (GTDB taxonomy): Bacteria > Planctomycetota > MHYJ01 > MHYJ01 > JACPRB01 > JACQFK01. Next base: position 6,324 of record JAHFOZ010000311.1, on the reverse strand, counting down.
GTCTTCTTCGGCCACTTCACCGCCAACGAGGACATCCAGTTCGGCGGCGCGGTGGGCGGCGTGGACAAGCTCGGCGACGAGGTGGACGTGAAGGTCAAGTGGGACCTCACGAAGCAGGCCTCCTTCACGGCGGCCATCGGCTTCCTCTTCGGCTCGGACGTCCTGGAAGAGTCCATGGGCGGAGTGGGCAACAGCGACGCTGAAGACAGCGCCATGCTGTTCTCGATCGGAGCGAACCTCAACTTCTAGAATCTCCCTCGAGAGATCCCGAAGGGGGCCCCGGATCCAACCCGGGGCCCTCTTTTTTTTTCTGGCGCGCCGCCGCCCCTTGTCCTATGGTGGCCGCATGCTCGCCCTTGTCCTGCTCCTCGTTCCACAGGACGGCCAGGTCGAGGCGGGTCGCGAGCCCCACAGCGCCCTCCGCATCGAGGTCTCGGGCGCCCTGGACCTGCACTATCTCGAGCGAGGCGGGGAGATCAATGCCGCCGGCGGCGCCCTGAACGGGGTCGCCCCACCCGTCACCCGCTCCACGAACGCCTGGTCGGGGCGGGTCTCCCTCCGCGCCGACGCCCGGCTCCGCGACTCCGTCACCGGGGTCGTCGAGGTCGAGAACCGGAGCTTCGACGAGGGGCTCAACCGGCCCTTCTCGAGCGACCCGGAGACGGATACCCTGGACCTCAAGCAGGCGTACATCGACGTGGCGGAATTCCTGGATCCCAAGCTGGGCCTCCGGATCGGCATCCAGGACCTCGCGATCCGGAACCGGCCGCACGACGAGCCGTTCTTCCTGGACCTGGGCCGGTCCGAGGGATTCTTCGAGGGCTTCGCGCCCTCCGGGCACATCCGCGACACGGCCGACCGCGACGTCCAGGAGGCCACCGGCATCACGGCGAGCTGGGCGCTCCACGAGGTGCTGCTCGTCCGGGCGGCGGCCCTGGTGTATTCGGAGAATGGGCCGGCCAGCTCTGACGAATCGGTGTACCTCTTGACGGCGAACGCCGCGATCCCCGACTCGCTGGCGCTCTGGGTCCTGGGCGTCCTGGTGAGCGGCGGCGATCCCGACCTCGGGGGGGTCTGGACCCTGGGCGCGGGGGTGAACGGCTACCTTTTCGAGGACCGTCCCCTCGAGGTCTTCGCCGAGGGGTACCTGCAGCGCGGCGAACTCACGGACGCCGTCTCCAAGCGGGCGTGGGCGGGGAACGCGGGCCTCCGCTGGCTGGCCGGGTTCGCCGACAACAAGGCATGGATCGAGGCCGCGGTCTCGTTCCGCAGCGGGAACCGCAGCGTCACCGACGGCCGGGACGAGGCGTTCCAGTCCTACGAGAACGAGAACCGTTTCCTCATCGTACAGTCCGCCGAGTTCGGGCTGGACCTCGACACGAACCTGCGCGCGGTCCGCGCCGCCGCGGGGGCGGGGCCCTTCGAGATCGTGGAGGGGAAGCCGCTCCGGCTCCAGGTGGACGTGGCGCAATTCACGGCCGACCAGCGCCTCCGGGACGCGGCGGGCGCAGTCCTGGCGCGCGGCGAGGACGACTGGGGCCTGGAAGTGGACGCCGGACTTTCCTGGAGCTTCAACGCCTCGCTCCTCTTCACGCTGAAGGGGGCGTGGCTCCTGGGCTCCGAACTGTTCAACGAGTTGACGGGCGACGACCACTCGGCGCTCGGGCTCTTCGGGGCGTCGCTAAGATTCTGATCTCCGCGGGACTATTTTCAGCATCCCGGGTCGTTTTTCTTTAAGTCGCCCCCGTCCTCCGACGAAATAGTTATGCAACCCATTTAACCCCTCTCCTATCCGTGGGCCCCCGCAAGGGGGCCCATGTGTTTTTTAAAGCAGGAGGGCCGGTTTCGCCGAAGCCCGGAAAAGAAAAAGGGCCCCGGCCTGTGGGCCGGGGCCCCGTGAGGTCTTCAGAACGAAGACTTTTCGTGGACTCTTCCGAACTAGAACTTCAGGTCGAACCCGATCGCGTAGAGCAGGGCGCTGTTGCCCGAATCCCCGGAGGCAGGCTTGCCTGCCGCAGCGACGCCCGAATCCATCGTGCTCTCGATGATGTCCGAGCCCAGCAGCATGGCGAGCAGGACGTGGAGGTCGAACTGCTTGTTGATGTTCCACGTCGCCTTAAGGTCGAACTCCTGCCCCCAGGCGCTCTCGTCGCTCGTCCCGGTCGTGCCGAGGTTTTCGACGTCCTCGTTGGCCTGCACGATGCCCAGGATGGCGGAGAGGTCGAATGCGTCGATGCTGATCTTGCCGTGGATCTTGAAGGCGGTGTAGTTGGTGTCGATGTCCAGGCCCCACCACATGTCTTCGAGGATCGCCAGGTCGTTGATGTTCTCGTAGCCGACGAACGCATCCACGCTGGTGTCGGCGCTCGTCACGGCGTCGTCCCCGTCGCCCGAGAAGTAGGTGATCTTGGCCCCGAGGACCACGGGGTTGTTGCCTGCCTGCAGGGTGTACGCCGCGCCGATCTGGAGGGCCCTGCCTTTCGCGTCGAGATTCTCATCGAGGCCCGCGATCACGACCTGGCCGGCATTGCCGAACTGCACGTACACCTCTCCGTAGAGGTCCAGGTTGGGGATCCCCTTCCAGGTGATGCCGCCGCCGAGGGTGAAGATGCTGGTGTTCGTGCCGGGGCCGGTCCCGACCGCAAGGATGCCGCCGACGCGGCTGCCGCTCTTCTCGTCGAGCGTGTAAAAGAAGTCGACCGCGTAGAGGGCCTCGTCATTCCCGGTCGAGCTCCCCTCGATGATCGCGGGGAGGAGGACCACGTCGAGCTGCATCAGGCCGCTCCTGAACGTGCCCACCGCGCCGACGGGGTCGATCTCGTCGAGCAGGTTGCCGTTCACCGAGGCGGCCGTCTGGGCCACGCGGGAGACGTTCTTGGTGGCGGAGGACGAGAAGCCGGGGGCGAAGGCCGCAGGGCTGCCTTGGCCGGCCGGGTCGAACATCCAGCTGCAGATTCCCAGCTCGAGGTTGAATTTGGGGTTGAGGAACTCAGAGATGTTGACGCGGGCCTCGCGGAGCACGATGCCGTCCGCCCCCAGCTCGCCGAAATAAGTCCTGGCTCCGGCGTCCACGCGCTTGGTGCCGAACTCGAGGACGCCCGAGATCTTGTCCGTGAGATCGATGGTGAAGCCGGCCCGGAGGACCCCCTCGAAGGTGGTTTCACCGTCGCTGTCGTCGGCGAACACACCGCCCACGGGCGGGGTCCGCCCGATGAAGTACGTGAGCTCGGCGCTGCGGTAGACGTAGTCCATCTGGATCTCGCCGGTGACCGTGACCTTCACGGTCTTATCCATGTCCTTGGTCGTGGTCACGGGCTTCTCCTGGGCGGCTGCGCTCAGCGCGAGAGCCAGGACGAACGCCGGGGCCATTACGGCTGAGAAGCGCTTCATCTATACCCTCCCTTTAGAATCTCAAGCAGGTTAACAGTCACAGCGCCAGCGAAATCGGACGGGTGGAGACTGCTTCGGAATGGATTCCCGGTGAGTATACAAAGGCCCCCCTGCGATTCAAGAAGTTTCTGGGCCGGGCGGAGGTCGGGGCCGGTGCGGGGGGCGCTCCCTTTAAAAAACTGAGGGCCCCGGTTCATCACCGGGGCCCCATAGTCGTCTTCAGAACGAAGACCTGATAAGCCGGGAGATCGCTAGAAACTGATGATCAGCTCGGCGCCGACGGTGGTCTGGGTGTCATCCTTCTTGTCGCCATTCAGGAAGAAGTCCTCGTCGCACATGTCATGGCGCAACTCGATCCGAAAGATGGTGCTTGCGGCCACCGCGAACTCGCCGGTGATCGTGACCTCGGAGAGCGTCTTCTCCTTGACGCCACCGGCGCCCAGCGCCGTCCGGTACCCATCGTTGTCGTCGAGCATGGTGTACCGGATCGAGGGGGAGAACCAGTCGTTCACCTTCCACTTGGCATACAGGCCGAACCCGGTCCAATCGGCATCCTCGGGCAGCCCCGTCGTCGGGCTGGTGACGACGTTCTCCTCCGAGCCGATGTCGAAGTTGACGCCGAAGCTCCAGCCGGGCAGGGCAGGGAGGTCCTTGACGGTCACGACGAAGTCCGCCAGGAACCGCTTGTCGCCGACTTCGTTATTGGTGCCGAAGCCCCCCGAGTTGCGCGCCTTCTCGGCGCCATAGTACACCACGCCCGAGGCCGAGAGCCACTTGGTCGGGGTGTAGCAGAGCATGAACTCGCCGGTCTTGGCGTCGTTGTTGTCGACCGCGCGGTCCCAGCCGTTGTTCACGCCGGCGCAGAAGGTGAGCATGTCCGGAACGACCGCGTAGGAGGCCCGGACGCCCGTGTGGGTGAAGGGGATGGCGAAGAGAAACGGCAGGCCGCGGGAATACTGGTTGTTGCTGCCCGACTCGATGACCTCCATGCCCGCGAAGGTCGCGAATTTGCCCGCCGTGATCGTGAGCTTGTCCTCGAAGAGCAGCACCTGCACGTTGGCCTCCTGGACATCGAAGAAGTCGGTCAGGTTGCTGTCGAGCGTGCCGAAGACGTTGGCGTCGCTGCCGAAGGAAAGATCGATATTGTATCCGGCTTTCAGTTCCTTAGTCGGGGCGCGGTTGAGGCTCAGCTGAGCGTTGTGGATGTAAAACGAGCGGGATTTCTGGTCGAACGCGCGCACGGAGCCGCCGTCCCCAGCCGGAAACAGGCCCGGGGGAGTCGTGGAAAGGCTGCTGTCCCCCGTGTTGCCGTTGATGCCGTTCGCCGGACGGTCGAGGTTGTAAGTGAATCCCGTGTCCACGAACCCGGTGACCTTGGCATCGGCGAAGAGCCGATTGAAGAGACCGGCGCCCTCGCCCTCGGCGGACAGGAGTTGGGCCTCCTTTGCCGGCGCGGCGGGTGCCGCCTTCTGGGCATCTTTTTCCTGCTCCAAGACCCGCACCTTGTCCTTGAGCTCGTTGACTTCCTTCCGCAGGTCCTGGTTCGGGTCCTGAGCGAGCGCGCTCAGCGCGAGCGCCAGGACGAAGGCCGGGGCCAGTACGACTGAAATGCGCTTCATCTACCCTCCCTGTCTAACTTGTAACCGGGTTAACAGTCACACCTTTTGGAAATCGCTTGGCTGGGAATTGCAGCGCGACGTCCACACGACCCCCGGCCTTGCGCCGGCCCGGACCCGCCACCTCATTGTGACCGGTCCGCCGCCATGGTGTGGACTGCACGTACACCCCTCTCTCGCCTCTTTCCCCCTCCGACTCCACCTCCTTCCGGGAACTGGATTGCGGACAAGTGTACCAATCGGCTATCGGGAGTCAAGCATTTTCTTGGCCCTCAGAAGGTCCGAAGGGGTAGTGACCTTGAAATTCTCGTCCCGGGAGGGGACGATCACCACCCGCCCCCCGGCCCGTTCGACCAGCTGGACGTCGTCCGTGGCGTCCGCGCCGCCGTGGGAGCGGTAGGCGGCCTCCAGCAGTTCCCGACGGAAGCCCTGGGGGGTCTGGGCGTGCCAGACCCCGGCGCGATCGGGGGTGGACAGCACCCGGCCACGGGCATCGGCGATCTTGATCGTGTCCACGGCCGGGGCGGCCAGGACCGCGGCCCCGTGGAGGGCCGCCGCACGGGCAACATCCCGGATGGCGCCGGGGGTCACCAGGGGGCGCGCCGCATCGTGGACCAGGACGAGCGGGGTGGGGCAGGACGCGAGCCCGTTCCGGACGGAGTCCTGGCGTCGGTCACCTCCAGGGACTAGGGCCCCAACCTTGAGGCCCAACAGGGTCTTCCCGTGGGCCCGGAGGATACGATCGAGCCACTCCTCCGGGAAGACGATGACGATACGGCGCACGAAGGAGAGGGAGGCGAAGGTCCTCACGGAGTGGAGGAAGAGGGGCGCACCGGCGAGGGGGACGAGGGCCTTGGGCCGGCGGTGGCCAAGGCGCCGACCTTCTCCCGCGGCGGCGAGGATGATGCCCGTGGAGGGGATCGCCATCAGGGCCCAATATATAGTCCGCCCCGGCGTCCAGTTCCAGCAATTCGTCCTCGCCGCCGGTGGATAGTCTTGACAAGGCTTTTCGCCGTGCAGTATTCTCCTGCGTCCCATGAAGATCAAATTCTGGGGAGTGCGGGGGTCCATCCCCTGCCCGGGCAAGCCCACGGCGAAGTACGGCGGCAACACCTCCTGCCTGGAGGTCGTGGGCGGCTCGGAGGTGATCGTCATGGATGCCGGGACGGGGATCCGTCAGCTCGGGCTCCAGCTCGCCGCGCAGAAGAAGCCGCTCCGGATCCATCTGCTGCTCTCCCACACCCACTGGGACCACATCCAGGGCTTCCCCTTCTTCACGCCGATCTATTTCCCCGGGAACGAGCTTTTCATCTACGGG
>JAHFOZ010000310.1 GCA_023261405.1 Planctomycetota bacterium | reverse complement strand
CGCGCCGGGGCCGGGCTTCGTGCGCCTGAGCGCGGCGGGCCGGACCGAGTGGGTGGCGGTGAATCTCTTCGACGCGGAGGAGTCGGACCTGCGCGAGCGGCCGGCGGCCTCGTCGGGGCGGCCTCTCCCCCCGGCCGCGCCCTGGCACGCGCGCGTGCCCTACGCGGCGCTCGCGGTGGCGGCGGTGCTCGCGCTGCTCCTCGTGGAAGGCTGGCTCTTCCACCGCGGGGTCATTTAGGCGACCCGGCGTATGGGAGGATTCCCCTCCGTGGAAATCCAGGCTAGACGGCGCCACGAGGGACGACGGTCGCGCGGCTGGGGTTCTGCGGGTCCACGAGGACCACGACGCGTTCCTTGTCGCCGCGCAGGGCGTCAGCTTCGAGCGGCAGGCGCTGGCGGAGCGTGTAGACTTGGTCCTCGACGTCGAACGAAACCTCGTACGTGAAGACGTTCCCCGTCCGTTTCGCCTCGGCGGCCGCGGCGTGGCGCTCCACTCCCCGGCGCCAGAGGAGACGGTCGCGGCGGGTCCCCCGGAGATGGGCGAGCAGAATGACGACCGCGCCGATCATCCACTGGAGGACCATGAGGGCCGTCGTCTCGACGAATCCCATGAGGGCCGCCGGGAGGCCGATCGTAAGGGCGGCGGCGAGCGTCACGCCAAGAAGGGTGCGGGGGCGGGGATACCGCTCGCGGATCCACCGGTCGAAGCCCTGCGTTGCCGCCCGCTCCGGTTTGGGGAGCCGGAGGTTCCGGGTCTCGGGGCAGGGCGGACCGCCCTTTCGCACTTTCGCCGCAGCGGCGCCGCCGGGAAGGCCCTGCCACCAGCCCAGGCTGCAGATCCAGGCCACGGCCAGGGCGAGAAGCAGGAGGACGGTGTAGGAGGCGGGGTCCGTGAGATGCGCCCTCTCGAGGTCGGAACAGGCCCAGGCGCCCTGCGGATCCCGGTACCAGGCGGTCGGCTCCCCCTTGTGCGCGCGCTCCCAGTCCTCCCACTTGACCCTCCGCGTGAAGGCGCCGTTGGGCGTGTCGAGGCCGACGAAGTAGTGCGTCGTCGGCCAGCCCTTCCGGGCCGATGCCGTGTGGGTCTCCTTTCCGGTGATGAAGGCCGTGACCCGTTCTCCCTGCGCGTAGGTCCGTTCGGCCCGCTCGATGCCGAGGCGCTCAGGCGTCGCGATGAACGCCGGGATCGCCGCGAGCGGGAATACGACCAGGAGGAGGAGGTATCGGCGGGGCACCCCGCGATTATAGCGCGGGCTCCCCGACCTGCACCTTATCCTCCTCCTCTCAATGTTGCGCTCCTCCACCGCGGGGTCGCCTAGACGGCGGCGGTCTCGAAGTCCTTGTCCTCCGGGAGGGGCCTGCCTTTCGTCTCGGGGCTCATGAACACTCCGACGAAGCCGAGGATGTAGACGAAGGAGAGGACGGTGGCCGCGGGGGCCAGTCCGCCCATGCGGTTGCTCAGCCCGCCGAGTATGAAGGGAGCCACGGCGGCCAGGTACCTTGCCACGTTGTAGCAGAACCCGGCGCCCGTGGTGCGGAGACGCGTGGGGAACAGGTACGGGAAGTGGATCGTGAATCCCGAGAAGGGTCCCAGCGTGCAGAAGCCCATGACCACCGCCAGGACCAGCGCCGCGCGGTAGGCGCCTTCGCTCGCGCCGGACACGCCCCAGAAGAAGGCGAGTACCGACGCCCACGCCAGGACGAACCAGAGCAGGAACGCCTTCCTCCGGTTGAACCTCTCAGAAAACATGGCGAACAGATAGATCCCGAAGAAGGACCCGGCGTTCTGGAGGAGGAACATGACGCCCACCTTCTTGCCGATCCCCTGCTCGTCGAGGCCCGCCTCCTTGAGCTTCAGGGCCCGCACCGCTTTGTCGGGTAATTCCTTCTCCAGAACCTGGGCCTGGGTGTTGAGCTTGCCGCGGATCATGTCGGTGCTGAAGAAGCCGATGCCCCAGAGCGCGCCCACCCCCGCGGTCGCCATCAGAACGGCGGAGATGGTGTTCCGCCGGAGCACGGGGTGGCTGAAGAGCTGGCCGATATTGCCCATCTCCTTTCCCACCGAGGCCTTCTCCCGCGCCTCATGCCACTGTGGAGGCTCCTTGACGGAGCGCCGGATCCAAAGGCACAGGAGGGCGGGGACGAACCCGACGAAGTAGGCCCAGCGCCAGGAGGTTGCCTGATCTTCCTCGGGGATGACCGAGGAAAGGCAGATGATCACGAGGGCGGCCATCATGTTGCCCACGGAGGAGAGCGCCTGGAGGAGGCCCAGGGCCATCGGGCGGGACCGGGCAGGGAAAGTCTCGGCGACGAGCGAGGCGCCGGCCGCCCATTCGCCTCCCACCCCCAGCCCCGTCAGGAAGCGAAGGGCGGCGTAAAGGATCCAGCTGCGTGGGAGACCCCACATTCCCACCAGACCGCTGGCCCCCGTGAAGATGGCGTAGATGAGGATGGTCGCGATCATCGTCTTCGTCCGCCCGAGCCGATCACCCAGGATGCCGAACAGCCAGCCTCCCGTGGCCCACCCGACGATGAAGATAGCCGTGATGACGGGCCCGATCTGCCGGACATCCGCGGCGAGTTTCTCCTTCTCCGCGTCCGTCAGCGGCTTCTTCAGGTCCCCGGGATGAGGATGCAGGAGCTCTTTGAGCGAGGGCACGCGGACCAGGTTGAAGAGATTCTGGTCCATGGTGTCGAAGAGCCAGCCGAGCGCGGAAATGACGAGCACGACCCAGCAGTAGCGGTCGAGGCCCTGGTACCACTTGAGCGGGCGGCCGCTCCTGGGGTCCACGGCCGGCGCGGCAGGAACGTCCATGACCCGGTCCCTCCCCAGCTGATCCCGCCGGAAGCGGACATCATACGGAACGAGGAGGCGTCCCGGAAGGTTTTCCGCCTGTTAGCGTTTCAGCGCCGCGATTTCGTCAACACGTCCTCACAGGCCCAGCTTGATGTGGAGGCCGATCTGGAGATAGTAGATGAAGAGCCCTTCCAGCGAGAGGCCGGCCGCCGTGTCGACCTCGTGGTCTTCCGGCTTGGAGACGCCCGCGCCCAGGATGAGGGTCACGTGCGGGGCGATCCCCACGTAGAGGGAGCCCTGCGCGCCCAGGGAGGTGTAGGCCTCCTCCTTCTTCTCGGCCCGGTTGTCCTCGGTGATGTCCTCGCTCTCGAAGGTCACGGTCCCGCGAAGGTCGATCGTCGCGTTCGGGGAGATGTGGAATTCCCCCCCGACGAGGATCGTGCCCACGTCCGCACGTTCCTCATGCACGCCGTTCCGGGTGCGGTTGCCGCCGAAGACGTAGCTGAGCCCGAGGTACGGCTCCACGCCACCCAGGTCCTTGCTGACCGCGCTGCCGAAGCCGTAGCGCCAGACGCCGTCGCCGATGCCGCCCTTCTCGCCGTCGGTGTTCCCGATGGGAGGCGGTGCCGTGACTTCCGCCTCGCCGTGCTTGTCGTTGCCCGTGGGGGCCGTGATGATGAGCGCGAGGACCCACTGCGGCGTTTCCTTCCTCTCCTTGACGAGACGGTAGACGCCCTGGGCGGTCAGGTCCCCGAAGCCCTCGTCCTCCTCCTCGAACTTGACGTTGGTGACGCCGAAGGTCCCCTTTCCCTCGCTGGTCTGCTTGAACGCGTAGGGAATGGAGAGTTCCACCTCGAAGCCCTGGCCGAGCCCGACGGCCGCCTCGAGGATCGTGAGGTACTGGTTGAGGTCCACGTCGAGGTCGATCGCCGCGCCCTGGGTGAAGTCCCCGCTGCCCTCCGCCAGAGCCAGACGCACGGTCCCGGACACCTGGCCGAATTCCAGCACGTCCGTCGGGGTGAGCGCGTGGTCCTGGGCCCAGGCGGCCGAAGCGGTCGAGAGGGCTACGAGCGTCGCCAGCATCGTTCGCATCAGGGTCCCCCTTTCATTCTCGTTGAAGTTTCCCCTGCATACCGTCGGTCCGCCTCCCCGGTTTCGAAAACTCTCCCCTCTTCTACACGTCGACGGGTACAATCCGCCCCCGATGGACGCCGTGGGCCCGCCCGAAATCCAGAAGATCCTGGCGATCACCGATGCGCTGGGATTCCATCGCGAGGCGGTCGTGGTCCCCCTCTGGACGGACGGGGCCGGGAAGTTCCGGGTCATCCGCGGCAACCGCCTCGAGATCACGGCCCCCGCTCAGGGCGACTTCGAAACCTGGCTCAAGGCCCTCCCGGGCACCCTCCAGGCGATGGACCTCTCGGCCGTACGCCGCTCTACTTGATCTCCCGGATCTTGATGTTCTTGAATTCCACCCGGTCGCCGTGGTCCTGCAGGTCGATGTGGCCCTTGGCCAGCTGCGCGTATTTCGCGGCGCCCTTCCACTTGCTGGCGGCGACGCGCTTGTTCCAGTCCTCGCTGCCGACCTCGCAGTCCACGATCTTCTCGCCGTTAAGCCAGTGCTCGATCTTCTTCCCGTTGCAGACGATCTTCGCCCGGTTCCACTCGCCGGCGGGCTTCACCACGACCTTGGAGGGCTCGTAGACCGCGTAGAGCGAGCCGGACGAGGTCTTCGGGTTCTTGCCGTCGGGGTGCTTGGCGTCGTCGAGGACCTGGCACTCCGGACCGGTCAGGTACGGCGCGCTCTCGCTCTCGGCGACGCGGTACATGATGCCGCTGTTCCCGCCCGCCGCCACCTTCCAGTCGGTCGCGAACTCGAAGTTGTCGAACTGCTCGATCGTGAGGATGTCGCCGCCGCCCTTCTCGCGGACGAGCGCGCCCTCGATGGCCTTCCAGCCGTCGGGGAACTTGTCCTTCTTCCAGCCGCGCCACTGTTCGGTGGTCTTGCCGTCGAAGAGGAGCTTCCAGCCGGCCTTCTTCTCCTCGTCGGTGAGCGTGTTGTCCTGTGCGGGCGCGAAGGCCGGGACCAGCGCCAGGATCGAGAGCAGTTTCGCGAGCGTCGCCATGGTTATCCTCCTGAAGCCGCCGATGATAGGGAGCGGCCGCGCGGCTGTCCACCGTTACACGACGGGTCAGCGCGCGAGTTCCGCCCAGAGGGCCTTGTAGTACTGCATGAACCGGATCGCCGCCGCCGCGGGATCCTTGGATTTCGCGTCCTCCGGCACGCCCGCGACCTCCATCAGCGTCACGCGGTCGTAGCCGATCGACGTGAGCCCCGCGAAGAGCTCCCGGTACGGGTAGGGCCTCCAGAGGTCGTTGATGTGGCAGGACTTGATGTCCTTCTTGAGGAGGTCGAAGGCCTCCTTGAGCGAGCCGTCCTTGACGTCGGTGTCGTTCGAGTTCCAGCAGACGCCGACGCTCGGGTGGCCGCAGTGGTCCATGAGCGTCCTCATGTTCTGCGGCAGCGACGTGCCGCCGCCGTGGACCTCGACGAAGATCTCGACCCCGTGGTCCGCCGCCGCCCTGCCGCAGTCCTGGAGCGCCTTCCCGATCTGCTCCAGCGTCTTCGCCGGCTCCACCCCCTTGGGGAGCCCGTTGGGCCGGACCTTGACCCCCTTGGCCCCGAGGTCGGCTGCCAGCGCGCAGAACGCCTTGCAGTCCTCGATCTGCTTTCTCACGATGGCCGCGTCCGGAGCCTGGAACTCGCAGACCGACCCGAAGCCCCAGAGCCGCACGCCCGAGTCCTCGATCTGCCTGCGGACCTCCTTCCGGCGGTCGGGGGAGAGGTCCGGCTCCACCTTGTGCGCGTGGGTGGTGCGCAGCTCGACGGCCTCGAATCCCGACGCCTTGCAGACCCGCAGCAGCGTCGCCAGGTCCATGGTCGCGCCGATGTTGTAGCTGATGGTGCCCAGCTTGAACTTCGGCGGCTCCGGTGGGGTGGCGCCAGCGGCCGCGGGAAGGGCCGCCGCGCCCGCGAGCGCGCCGGCGGAGGCCAGGAAGTCGCGTCGGTTGAGCGGCATGGGGCTATCCTCGAACAGGGACTCTAAACACTACGCCCGTCCGTCCGGCGTGTGCTAAGATGCCGCGCATGGAACCCGTCCTGCAGGTGGCGCTCGACTTCCTGGAGCTCTCGCGCGCGCTCAAGGCCGCGCGCGAGGCCTGGCAGGGTGGCGCCACGTGGATCGAGGCGGGCACGCCCCTCGTGAAGAGCGAGGGCCTCGAGACCATCCGCGTGCTGCGCCGCGAGTTCCCCAAGGCCTACCTGATTGCCGACCTCAAGACGCTCGACGCCGGCCGCACCGAGTTCGAGGCGGCCGCGAAGGCGGGCGCCAACTGCGCCACCGTCTGCGTGAGCGACAGCGACGCCACCGTGCAGGAGTGCATCGAGGCGGGCCGCAACTACGGGATCGACGTCTGCGTGGACCTCATGGGGCTCCGGGGCCGCGAGGCCGTGGAGTGCGTCAAGAAGTTCCACGAGTGGGGCGCCCACCACGTCTGCCTCCACCTGCCCATCGACGAGCAGATGCGCGGCACCCATGTCACCCAGGAGATCGTCCGGCTCCGCCCGCACGTCACGATCCCCATCGCGGTCGCCGGCGGGATCAACAGCGAGAGCGCCGCGGAGGTCGTGAAGGCGGGGGCGGACATCGTCATCGTGGGCGGGGCG
>JAHFOZ010000654.1:1771-6530 GCA_023261405.1 Planctomycetota bacterium | reverse complement strand
AGACCTCGACGGCACGAGGCGGCGTGGGGGAGCCCAGCGGGACGGAGATCGGGATGGCGTCGGACGCGGCCACCAGGGGAGCGAGGGTGGACGTGCCCGAGCCGTCTTCGATGACGTCGTGGTTGCCGGTGAGCCACCGGGAGGGGATGCCGGCCTGGGCCAGGCGCCACGCGGTCTGGATGGCGTAGGCCGCGCAGCGGGGAGCCCGGGCGGCGTCAGGGTCGCAGAGGTCGCCGAGGAAGAGGTAGTAGTCGACGCGCTCGGCGATGGCCTGCTCGACCGTCTGGTCGACGGCGCGGGCGACCTCGTCGAACCGGTCCACCCCGGAGGTGACGGCGTCGAGGTGGAAGTCCGAGGTGATGAGGAACTTCATCGGTTCGCTCCCTGCTCCGCGGGAGTAGCCCATCGCACATTCCCAGGCTCGTAGTTGCCATCGTTGTCGACGCGATCGAGCGAGTACAGCGCGCGCCCTCCGATGGTTCGCCCAGACGGACGGGCCCCCACGTCGCGGAGCCACGTGGAGAAGTCATGCCACGCCAGGTGAACCACAATCCCCCGCCCCCCATACCTGGCGTATCGCGGATCACGCGGATTCTCGCAGCGTTGGAGCATCTGCCGCCACACGCGATGCAGCGGGTGTATCCCCGACTTCCTGGCAAAGCCGTGTTTCAGCCGCGCAGGATGCTCACGGAGCCGCCGAACGCGCTCCGTGCGATAGCACCCACGGCATCGCTTGCTCGTGTGCCGCATGGGCTTCCCGCACACACAGATGAGGAACTTCATGGATCCTTGACGACGCGGATGGCGTGACCGCCGGACGGCAGCGTCTCGACGACAGCGGCGTTGCCGGCCTTCTTGAGCGAGACGAGCAGGGCCTCGAACTCGGGGCTGTTCACGTTCACCCGGTTAGGCGGGGGCGGGACTGGGGACTTCTTCATGGGGCGTTCCTTTCGGCACATCGAGTGCCCGTACTTCTCTCTCCAGGTCGGCCAGGAGGCCGCGGTCGCGCAGCTTGGCGAGGGCCTTGGCTTCGCCGTTCCACCGATTGCCGTTCCACCGGAGCCACGCCCCGGCCTGCTCGACCACGCCGGCTGCGATGGCCAGCTCCAGCACGTCGCGAGCGCGGTCGAACCCTTCGGGGGAGAGCACGCCGTTGCTCGTGTGGACGAAGGCGTCGGTGTGCTCGCCGTCCTTGCCGCCGATCTTGGTCTTCCAGATGCGGAGCCGGTGGCGCTCGCCCACGACCCGGGCTTCCTTCTCGGAGGACTCGCGCAGCCAGCTGTCGCGGGACACGCGCACGACCAGGCTGGCGTCGTAGGTGAGGGCCTTGCCACCTTGGATCTTCCAGCCCTTGTCCTTCATGCGGTCGAAGTCGTCGGCGTCGGGGTCGTCGCCTTCGCGCGTGATGGCCACGAGGGAAGAGCGCGTGTGGTAGAGGAGCGGCACCAGCTCGTCGAGCCACTGCTTGTTGAGGGCAGCCCGCAGCTGGCCACCCCGGCCACCGTAGCCGTCGACGGAGCCGCGCTTGCCAACAGCCCCGTCCTTGGCGATGCGCTTCATCAGGCGGTCGGGGACGAGCTTGGTCATGGAGTCGACCACGACGATGGCGGACGTGTCGGGGTCGACCTCGCCCTTCTCCCGGGCCTCAGCGATCTGCTCGACGAACTGCCGGACGGCGTCGACGGTCTCCTCGAACGTCTTGGGGCGGAGGGCGACGAAGCCCGGGTGGGTGACGTGCTGGCCCATCAGCGTGGCCAGCCAGTCTTCGGGCGTCGTGAACTCGGCGTCGACGAAGGCGTAGAAGTGGCCCTGCTCCAGGAACGAGAGACCCAGGCCATGAGCCAGGAGCGTCTTGCCGTGGTTGCTGGGTCCGTGGAGCGTGGTGAACCGCTCGATCGGCCAGCCACCCACGCGGGTGGCATGGTCGATCTGAACGAAGCGGGTAGGGACTGCCCGAACCCGCGTGAGCACGGCGGCGGCGGGTCGCCACGCATTGAACCGGTTGGCGACCACCTGCATGCGCGTCAGCCGATCCCGAGTCTCCTCGGGAGCCGGTGCAGCCTTCGTGACGACCCGCTTGGCCATGCGCTTCACCATCACCAGGGGATGTCGTCTTCGACGGGGACGGCCAGGAGGGTCTGCCCAGCCGCGGCCCGGGTCCGGGCCTTGGGCGGGGGAGGAGGCGGGGGAGCCTCGTCGCCGAGCGCGTACTCGGCCCCACACTTCCAGCAGACCTCGTCGGTGTCGGCCATCTGGGCGCCGCACGTGGCCGTGTCGCACGGGACGAAGACGGTGCCCTTCGGGTAGTCGGGCATGACGGGGCCGGTGGGCTTGGTCGCTCGACGAGCCCGAGCAGCAGGAGCAGCAGGAGCAGCAGGAGCAGGGGGAGGGGCGACAGGCGCCGGAGCGGGGGCAGGAGCCGCGCGCCGGGGTTTCTCCCGGTCGGGCGCGGGAGCTGCCGCCCGAGCGGGGCGAGCAGGAGCCGGAGCAGCGCCCTCCCCGAAGAACATGTCGAACGGCAGATCGATCCTGGCCGCCGTCTCCATGACCGCCCGGAGGCCCTCCGCGTCGCCACGGGCGATGAGCGGCTGGATGTCCGGGGGCGCGCTGTCGACGATGAGGGCGTGGACCTCGGGCGTCAGCTGGGCCTTGGGCAGCGCCAGCGCCCGGTACTTCTTGCTGAACTCCTGCTCGTCGGCCCGGTACTCCCAGCGGATGGCGTAGGGGGTCTTGAGCGGGTGGCCCTCCGTTTCGCCCAGGGCGTCCATCTGGTCGCGGATGACGCGCTTCACGGCGTCGCCGAGGGCGGTGGTCTCGATGCAGACCTGGACGCCAGCGGCCGACTCGTCGTCGTCGACGATGGAGAAGACGTAGGCGCACTTGGCCATGGTCGACTGCTTCCAGGCCTCGTCGCGGCGGATGCCCGCCCGGCGCAGCTCGGCGACCTCGTCGCGGGTCAGCTCACCGTTGAAGCCGTTGTAGATGCCGGCGGCGGTGAGGACGAGCGTGTTGCGTGGGTCGTCGGCCTCGAACTCGAAGACGGCGGCCGTCCAGTCGAGACGGCCCGCTTCGACCTCCTGACGCAGGTGCTCGGCCAGGAGGCAGAGCGGACACTCGACAGGGGGCAGCACGCGCTGGCCGTCCTGGGTGCGGCGGTACTGCTTCTTGAGGACGTCCTCGTGCTCCCAGCAGTTGAAATTACCGCCCCAGACCTCGCGGACCTTCTCGCCGTCGCGGTCGATGTCGACCAGGCGGGGCCAGCCGTGGCGCCAGAGGGCGACGAAGGGCGCCTTGGTGTGCAGCCACGAATTGAGGATCGGCGGCTTGCGCTTCTTCCAGTTGAGGATGCGGCCGCCCTCGCGGGTGGAGGACTTGTGGCCGAGGAACTCGTCGAGAGACATGCTCATGGGGATGGGACTTTCGCTTTGGGGGTGTACTCGTGCCGGCCACCACGACCGGCACTACGGGAGACGGGTCAACGCTTGGAGGCCAGGAGCCCGCCCAGGGAGCGGCACCGCGAGACCCACAGGTCGGCGAACCGCTCCAGGTGCTCGACTGCCAGCTTGGCCTGGACCTTCTTCTCGGCGAGGTCGCGCCACTCGTCGGGGAAGAGGGCGGCGGACTTGGCCCGGACGTCGGCGTCGGTTATCTGCTTGGTGCGGGAGCCGGAGTCCTTCTCGGCTTGCAGCTCGGATGCGGCCTCCGTTCGGATGGCGGCCTCGATGACCTCGGCGTCGGCCAGGAACCGCTCGTAGTCGAGGCGGGCGGCGACGTAGAGCCGGTGGGCACGGCGGGCGTGGTCCTCGGCGCGGTCGAGGGCCTGGGCCACGGAGTCGAAGTCCTGCGTGCCCAGCGACAGGGCAGCCTCCAGCAGGCTGTACTCGTCGTTGGAGTTGGGCAAGTCGAAGATGCGTTCGGTGATGCGCTGGAAGCCAGCGCCCTGGTGGGGGATGGGGCCAGCGAAGGGAGCCGTCCGCTGGTTCGGAGCCGTCACGACCAGGCCAGCGGCGCGAGCCCGGGAGTCAGCGTCGACGGCGGATGCGCGCTCCAGGGCGGCCGCGCGCTCCGGGGCAGTCGACACCTGCCGAGGCGATGCCTTGTCAGCGGCGGTTGCCGGGGGGGCCTCGACGGCAGCGGCCTCGTCGGCAGGCTTGGTGGGGCGACGGCGAAGGGTACTCATCGGGACCTTAAATGCCGTTTCCGACGGGGTACCCCCGCGTCCAGCCCGAAGAGGCCCAGCTGCTCCCCAGGAGCCGGCAAGGGCACCGGGGCGGGGAGAGGGTCAGCCGGGGACGAAACCGCCTTCACGCGCCCGCCAGGGCCACGGGCGACCCGAACCAGGCGAGGGCGGACCCGCGAGTGCTGGCCCCAGGCCGCGGCAGGGAAGGCGGCGGCCAGCAGCCGTTCGGAAGGACCCCAGACCTGGTCCTCCCAGACGGCGAAGCGGTCGCACGTTCCGGTCCAGTCAGCGGCGGGGGCGATGGTGGAGGGCTTGGTGGAGCCGTCCGTGACGAAGTAGGCGACGCGCGTGCCCTCGCCCACGTCGGCCCCGCGGGCGGCCAGGATCTTGGCCACCCGGACGTGGGGCGGGGAGGCGCCCTCGGTGCCGTCCTTCTTGAGCCGGACGGCGTAGTCCTTGATGGACCGGGACAGGCGCTTGCTCAGCTGGACGTCGTCCAGCTCCAGGACGCCGGCCAGGATGCGGTCCTTCCACCGGACGACCAGGGCTTCGTAGTCGGAGAGCTGGTCTGTGCAGGAG
>JAHFOZ010000654.1:0-1761 GCA_023261405.1 Planctomycetota bacterium | reverse complement strand
TCATCAGGTCGATGATCTCGGCCTGCATGTTGCGGGTGAGCCGGCACGAGTCGCCCCGCTTGTACTCCAGCCCTTTCACCTCGGGCCGGGTGCGGGCGTCGGGGAGCTGGCCCTTGTAGTGGGCGAGACGAGCGACGTACCGCTTGGCCGAGACGAAGACGACGCGGTCGTACGCCTTCTCGTAGGCCAGCTTGAGGCGGTTGTCGCGGCAGCCGCACTCCTGGACGAGGCGGGGGAAGAGGACGCCGTTGCACCACTCGACGAAGGCGCGGAACTCGGCGTCGGTGCAGCCCGTGACGAAGAGGGAGTCGGTGTCGCCGTAGATGACGCCGAAGCCCAGGGCCTCGGCGGCCTCAATCACCTTGGCGATGAGCCACGCACCCGTGCGGGTGATGCTCTCGGCGACCTCGCGCACGTAGATGCGGGAGAACTCGGCGCCGCACACGCCGAAGACCGAATTGGCGAAGACCTTGTAGGCGGTGGACCGGCGGTCGGCGTCGACCCACTCGGGGGTGTTGGGGGGGAGCGTGGCCTTGAGGTCGTTCCACTTCTTGCGAAGCAGGATGGCCGTGTCGAGAACCTCGGCCAGGAGGCCACGGACGTCCTGGGAGAACCAGGCGCCGATGCCCGGGGAGACTGCCACCCCCGGAGGAGGCGTGGGCTCAGGGGGCTCGGGTAGGTGGCGCAGGTAGGCGGGGTTGTGGACGGGAGGAGGACGCTCGACCAGCGTCTCGGGGGACATGTTCCACGTCTGGATGATGGACGGGTACATGGCCGAGAAGTCGGCCACGTGGCACCGGTCGGTCACCATGCCGGAGGTGCGGGGGTCCATGACGAAGGCGCCCCGGAACGCGCCCTGGGCTTCCTCGTCGTCGCCGCGGCGGAACTTGGTGGGGAAGTGGATGCCCCGTCGCCGCGCCAGGCGCATGACGAACGTCTCGACCTGGGGCATCGGGCGGATGCCGTGGCTGTCGGGGAACGTGCCGGTGGCAGCGCAGAGCGTGTAGAGCAGCTCGATGAAGCCGGTCTTCTGCTCGATGCGGCGCATCAGCTCGACGTCGCGGACGTTGTAGGCGAGCAGGCGCTCGCGTGCTTCGCCACCTGCTGCCCAGGCGGGGAAAATGTTGGGGGCGTCGAAGCCAGGGAGCTTGCCCTCGCCCAGGACGGCCATCGCGATGGCCTGGAGGGCCATGGACTGCTTCTCTTCGCCCGACTCGGCCGCCGTGTTCATACGGGCGAAGAGGGTCATGTGGTCGAGCCAGAGCCAGCGGCGGGCGTCGACCCGGCAGCCACGGCGACGGCTGCGCTCGATGATGAGGGGGAAGTCGAAGCCGTCGCCGTTCCAGGCGGCCACCTGGTCGTAGTCGCCGAGCGCGGCCCACAGGTCGCGGAGGAGGCGACCCTCGGCCAGGTCCGTGTCGGCGGTGAGCATGCCGGTGGTGACCTTGCCGTCGACGTCGCCGTCGCCGATGAGCGTCCAGCAGAGGACGCGCATCTCTTCCTTGCGGGAGAAGGGCACCCGGGCGCACGTCTCGATGTCCAGGTAGACGAGCCGAGGACGAGCGATCTCCACGTCAGCATCGACCAGCCAGCGCCGCACGCTCGGCAGGTCGGCCTCGAACGTCGGGACGGACTGGGAGACGAACCACCCGTCCTTGCCGCAGGCGGCGTCGCGGATCTTGCGGGACGCCCAGCCGAGCCGGTACCACTCGCCCTCCTGGACGATGCCGGTGATGAACCGGGAGCCCCGGAGGGAGCGGA
>JAHFOZ010000309.1 GCA_023261405.1 Planctomycetota bacterium | reverse complement strand
AGAATTTCCACGCCTGGGGCGATCCCTTGATCACGGACTCGAAGTAGCGCGAGGGGAAATACTCCCGGAGGTGGGAGTCCGCATCCTGGGCCCCCGACTGCGCGAGGAGCTTGGCGCGCACCATGTCGAGGTAGTTCCGCGCCACCTGCTTCTCCGTGGCCTGGAGCGTCGCGAAGGTGGTGGCCAGGAGCGCCAGGATGAAGAGCACGCCCAGAACCACGATCAGGACGGCGCCCTTCCTCTGTCCCAAGTACCTCACGGAGTTCTCCTTTCGCGACTTTCCGCGACTATCCATGACTATCGACGATTTACCTGCGACTGTCTCGCGACGTCCCGAGACCTAACCCACGAATCTTGGAGCCTGTACAGGCAAGAGGGATGCCTAGAGCCCCGTCCCCCTGCGATGGTAAAATACTACACCATAAGGACTAACGCAGTCAAATTTTCTTCCCTACGCGCGGGCCTGTGGCCCGCCGGTAACATGTGGCCGTCCGGTAACGGTCCATTGTAGAGTTGAACCGCCCCGGACGCTTCGAGTTTGGGCCTAAAACGCTCCGTCCGGTTCATGCCATCTTTCGATCATCGCCAAGAGCCGCATTGACTTGGAAAAACCGGCGGAGATATAATTTCCACGACGATGACCCTTGCCCTCGCGCTCCTGCTCCCTGCCCTGAGCCGTGTCGAAGGAACGCCCCAGACGGATCCCATCAGCCAGCTGCGGGATGTCAACGACAGGATCCGCGGGAATGCCTGCTCCACGCTCGGCGAGATGGGGCACCCCTCGGCCATCCCGCACCTCGTGCGGCTGCTCGCCCGGCCGGAGCCCGTCGAGGCCGTGCGGATCGAGGCCGTCAAGGCGCTGGAGAGGATCGCCGGGGTCAAGACCGAAAAGGGGGCCGACCCGGCGTCGTGGTGGACCGAGTGGGTCAAGGAGGAGTACCCCAAGCGGTATCCCGCCACCAGCTACAGCAAGGAGGAGATCCGGACCGCCCTCCAGGCCGAGCTGGACGACCTGAACCAGAAGGCCCGGGAGGCCCGCGGCGAGATCCGCATCCTCTCCAGCGCCGTGGCCATCATCGCCATCGCCTTCCTGCTGGTGATGATCTACTTCGTGGGCCACGTCTCCTCCAAGCTCAAGGAGTGGAAGGAGCTCGTCCGGCAGGCCGGCGTCTACATCGAGGAGAGCCAGCAGATCACCAAGCGAACCGACCGCGTGCTCGAGGAGCTCGAGGTGAAGAAGGTGGAGATCCTCGAGTTCGTCAAGAAGCTCAAGGAGGAGAAGGAGGGCGAGATCGAGCGCTACTCCGACCTGCTGCAGCAGAACACCGAGCACAAGATGCGCGAGGAGGTCATGGGCCTCCGCCAGAAGGCCGAGCGCGAGCTCCAGGAGACCCTCGGCACGCTCAAGCAGAACGTGGACCTGGACATGCGCCGCCTGGCCGGGGACCAGAAGGAGAGGCTGGACAAGGACCTCAAGGTCCAGCACGGCCTCTTCCTCAAGGAGGTCGACGCCCACACGATCTTCCTCCAGGCCGCCTTCCACCATTCCAACGGGAAGGCCGAGGAGGCGCTGCGCCTCTACCGGAAGCTCGTGGCCCTCAAGCCCGACCACCAGGTGGGTTGGGAGAAGATGGGGAACGCCCTGCGGGACCTCCTGCGCTTCGAGGAGGCGATCGAGTCCTACGAGAAGGCCATCGAGCTCAACCCCAACGACCCCTCGCCCTACTACAACATGGCGGCCACCTACGCCCGCCAGAAGAAGCGCGACAAGATGCTCGAGACCCTCACCCTCGCCATCAAGAACGACGGCGAGTTCAAGGACGAGGCCCTCAACGACCCGGCGTTCCGCGAGTACTGGAACGACCCGGCCTTCAAGGATCTGGCGGAGGCGTGAGGGGGCTTGCCACGCAGTAGCCCGGTCCGCCTGCGCCGATTTGGGATTGGGCTTCGGCGTGACAGGTCCGCTTCGCGCACCGCCAGAACGACCCCGAGAGCGGCCTCATGCACTACCGAGTCCGGAGCTTCGACCCGCGGACCGGGAGGTTTGCGCAGAAGGATCCGATACTTGATCTCCGCATTGTGCAGCATTTCATTTACTCCGGAAACCAGCCGGTACGATTCCTCGATCCAACGGGTGAACGAACGCTTGTGATTTAGACCGGGCGTTCACGGTAAACACCATCAATCTCGAAATCGTGGACCTGAAGGACGCGCGCAAGAGGTTCCATCCCCGGGAGCAGGGGGAGGGAGACGATCCCGCAAGTGACGATGGCGCCGGTCCGGCCGGCCCGTAAGCGAGGATGAGCTTGTTTGCATATCTCTGCTGGTATAGAATGAGGGCCGACCGATGATACCGGACCTGACGGGAGAGGGGCTGCTGCCTCCGGGTATCCACGAGACCACGCTAGGCGAGGTCCGGCGAACGTTCGGGACGGCCAATGAAGTGCGGGTGCGCCTGATGAGGGGGCTGGCCGCGGTCGTCGTGCGGGCCAGGCGGGCGGGAGCCAAGCACCTGTATATCGACGGCAGCTTTGTCACGGACAAGAAGGAGCCAGGAGACTGGGATGCCGTCCTCACGTTCCCGGTGGGATGCAACGCCGCGTCCCTGGATGCGATCGTTCTGGCCGATCGAGGGAGGGTGCAGAAGGATCACGATGGGGACCTCTTCACGATGATGGAAGATGACGTGGAACTCCTCTATCACTACGTGGAGGTCGTTTTCGGGACAGACCGGAAGATGAGGCCCAAGGGGCTGTTGCGGATCCGCCTGAAGGGGAAGGAGGATGACGATGGGATTGATCAAGAATGACCGGCAGCTCGCCATCACGCGGGAGAAGCTCAAGGGCCTCCAGTGGGCGGTCGAAAAGCTCCGGGCCAAGTACAAGGGGCAGGCGCTTCGCCTCTTCACGTCCGGCCCGCTGGGCATGATCGAGCAACTGGAAGGCGAGATCCGGGAGTACCAGTGGCTCAAGAAGGCCACGCCGGGCCAGGTGATGAAGCGGTATCCCGTGGTGAAGCTCGAGGACGCAGGCCCCTTCCTGGCGCGGCTGCGGATCGCCTCGAGGCTGACGCAGGAGGCCGTCGCACGGAAGGTCGGCTGCAAGCAGCCCGACATCGCACGGATCGAGGACGCGGACTACCAGGCGCACTCGGCGCGGACGCTCAAAACCATCGCCGAGGCGCTGGGGGTCGAGATCGTGATCGGGGCCCGCAGGGCCGCGCGGCCCAAGCGGGTGGGATAGCGATCATCGCCGAGGAGTTCGCCGCTCCGTGGTATCCTGAAGGCGGGAGGGCATGAATGCTCCTCGCCCCCGCGCCCCGCCGGCCAAAACCGACCCAATCAGCGTCACGCCGCGCTCTCTTGGCCCAAGTCGAATGGGAACGGAGTTCACGCCGAAAAGCCGAAGCTCCTGCCGATCCAGGTCCTCATCCAAACCGTCTGCAGGACCCACCACACGAAGGGTGTCCTCGCCCGATAGCGTCGGTCACAGCCTGACGACCGCATCCGGATGAGCCGCCCGCCCTCTCCCGGCCCTTTGTCCCGGGAGGATGAAAACCGCATCCTCGAGGACGTCACCTACGTCGCGGGGTGCAATGAGCGGCTTGTCGAGCATCTCGTGCCGCTCATCGAGTTGGGCGCGCGACCACAGCCTGGTGCTGAAAGCTTGTAGCGGAGAGCTTGCAGGCTACGAGCTACGAGCTTTCGGCTACAAGCTCCCCGCCTCTTTTTCCGGTCAGATTCCATCCCCCGGCGTCAACAAGAGGGCAGGGCCCATGGACCGCCGCCTACTCGTCCCGGAATTCCTGCACCTTCTTCGCCAGGTCGCGCTCGAGCGTCGCCCGCCGCGCGCCCTTGTCCTTGATCTCGGTGCGGATCTGCTCGAGCCGCGTGTCGGAGGCCTCGAGCCGCTGGAGGTACTTCTTCCGGAGCTCCAGCTCGCCCGCCGTCTCGCGCAGCACCGCGAGATTCTGGCGCACCCGCTGGTCGTCCTCCGTGAGCCGCGCGCGCTCCTGGTTGAGGTCGTTCTCCTCCGCCCGCGAGCGGTTGATCTCGCCCTGCGCGGCCGAGAGCTCGCCCAGGAACTTCTTGGCCGCCTCCGACAGGTAGCGCTGGCCGAGGTAGAAGCGGATCGTCTCCGCGTTCGTCCCCAGGAGGGCGACCTGGTTCTGCACGGGCTGCGTCTCGCGGACCTTGAGCTCGAGCGTCTGCCCCGCCTTCAGCTCGAGCCTGAAGCGGTGCTGGCCCTCCAGCTCCTCCTCGGACTTCGCGGGCTCGGCGAGCTTGTAGCCGCCCGCCTTCGCGTGGTCGAGGTAGAAGACCACGTCCCGGCCGAGCTGGCTCTTCACCGCGTAGACCGTCTCGAGGTTCTGCGTGTAGGAGAGGTTGAGGACGCCGTTGGCGATCCAGCCGCGCGTCACGGGGTCGGAGCGGTGGTTCACCTTCGTCTCCACCGCCACCCCCGCCTCCACGGCGTAGGGCATCATGTCCTTCATGTCCTTCTTGAGCACCTTGCGCATGAGGCCCTCGCCGATGCAGGTGGAACCGTCGAAGAAGGTCACGGGCCCCGCCTCGAGCGTGAGGGAGGTCGTGTTCTTGAAGTAGAGGGCGTTCAGCGGGCGCGTCGAGACCGAGGGGCGCCAGTGGACCACGCGCTCCCCGCCGTCCACCCGCTCCGAGAGGATCGGGACGAGCGCCGCCTGCCCGCGCTTCACGCTCACCTTCTCCCGGGCCTTGTAGGCGAAGAGCTCGCCCACGTCCACGCCTGCGGCCGCAGGACCCACGGACAGCTCCAGCTCCTCCGCGAAGCTCTTGCGCATCTCGCCGCGCCGCGCGAGCCCCTCCTCGCGGTCCGCCGGCTCGGCGGCCGCCTTGTCCTTCTTCTCGGCGAGCGCCCGACCGCGGGCCATCCCCGGGGGGGCCGGGGCGGGGGCCCCCGCCGTGGCCGCCTTGGCGTCCGCGTGGAGCTGCGACTCGGGACGCGCCGCCGCGGTCACACCCACCGGGATCTCGGCCCGGAACGGATAGTAGGCGGTGTAGAGGTCCATGATGAAGCTCATGGGGCTCCCCGCCACGAACGACACCTCCACCTGGTCCCAGTCCTCGTCGGTGGTGTTCTCCAGGATCGCCCATCCCTGGAGGAGCGGCTTCTGCCCCTCCTCGAAGAGCAGGCGGTAGGAGGTCTTCCAGATCGGCGTCTCGATGATGTAGCCCACGCGGAGGTCGCGCTCGCCCGCCCCGTCGGCGTCCAGCACCACGCTCTTCCGGTCGGCGTGCTTGGACTTGGCGCTGACCTCGAGGACGCGCTTCAAGTCCTTCTGCAGCGCCTCGTCCAGGATCTCCAGCTCGCGGACCTCGAGCAGGTCCACGGGCATGATCTTCCCGTCGTCGCGGAAGAGGACGAGCTTGTAGCGGGTGGTGATGCCGTCCTTGGTCTGCAGCTCCTCGGGCTCCACGCCCACGACGCTGCCCGTCACGGCGCCCCCGGCGACCTGCGCGCGGATGCGCGCCCCCTTGAGCTGCATCAGGAACTGCGTGAGGGCGTTGGCCTCGGGGACCTGGATGAGGATGTCCTCGAGCTGCTTGGCGAGCGGGTCCTTGGTGTCGTAGTTGATCGTCGCGATCTTCCCGCCCGAAAGGTCCACCGCGTAGAGCGACTTCAGGAGGTCCTTCATCTGGGCGGCCTTGAAGGAGAGGGAGACCTGCTGCCGGCCGTTCACCTTGCCCTCCCGCTCGAAGTAGCCCACCCCGTGCTTGTAGACGACGATCTTGCGGATCTTCAGGGGTTGGTCGGCCCGGTCCTGGGCAGATCCGGGAAGCGCGAGGGCGGCCAGGAACACGACGAGCGCAGCGGTCTTCATGAGAATGCCTCCATCAAGGGTACGGGCCAGTGTACCGCGCCCTTGGACGCAAGGCCACGGGGAAAGTTCCCTTCGCTTTGTTGCAAAGCGGAAGGCGCCGTGTATACTTCAGAACGGTAAGGGGTCGGGTCATCTCAAGGGTATTAGTTTAGTGCAGTAGAAGGTTGGGGTCTCGGGGTGTGCCCGGATGCATCGCCCATGGTGCATCGTTCAGGCACTCCTCGCGGGCGCCCGATCTGTCCCATTCATTATAGGAGCGTGCGGCCGTGAGATTGATGAAGCCCCTTCTCCGCGCCCTGGCCCTCGCCGCCGGCGTCGTCCTGCTGGCTGCGTTGGGCTTCGCCGCGGCCTCCGACACGCCCCTCCTCCCGCTCCGCTCGAGTCTGGTCGGCGAGTGGCTCACCGGCGCCATCTCCCAGGACCACAACTGGAAGCTGGACGAGGCGGCCGCGAGCTCCACCGTGGTCGATTCCATCAGCGCCATGAACAGCCTCCCCACCTCAAACTCGACTCCCAACCCCACGGACGACCCCACCCCGACCGCCCTCATCAAGGCCCCCGTGGGCGCCGCGCTCCTGCCCAATGCCCGGAGCTACCGCTTCGACGGCGGCGATCACGTGGAGGTCGCCAGCAGCGCCGAGAACACGTTCGTCGACGGGCAGTCCTTCTCCATCGCCCTCTG
>JAHFOZ010000648.1 GCA_023261405.1 Planctomycetota bacterium | reverse complement strand
CGAACGGTAACATCTCGCGCAACACGGGGCTTGCGGCGCCCGGGCCGCTCCGCGGCCGGCGCCGCCGCGGCTTTGCCTCCGGCTCATGGCGGACGGCTCCGATGACTCGAGCAATCCCTGAGTTCTGCAGGCGCAGGTTGACACCGCTGTGCGGCGGTGCTAGGTTTGGGTAGCTTCTCAGGCTGCTCGCCCCCGCGAGGGGCGTGCCTCGCGAGAAAGACCCCGACGCCTGTGCCGGGGTTTTTCTGTTTTCGGAGGTGCGCCGTGGAAAAGGAAACGAAGCCCAGGAAACCGTTCGTCGAGGAAGTGGTACAGGAGTTCCCCGCCGTGGGGAAGTACCGCATCCGCCTGCTCCGCAACCCGCGCAAGCCCCGGGACGGGCCCGCGCTCGACATCCGCGAGTACGTGAAGGACGTGAACTTCGAGGGGTTCACCCGCCGCGGCATCCGGCTGAGCGAGCGCGCCCACCTCGACGTCCTCCGGGACGTGCTCAAGGAGGTCCTCGAGCGGGCCGGGTTCGCCGGGCCCACGCCGGGGCTCCTGCCCGTGCAGTAGTGGTTCGACTGCATTGATTCCTGGGTTGTCCCCCTGAAGGCCAACCCAGCGAATCAATGTGGGCGCACCCCCAGGGCCGCCCGGCGGAGCGCCCTCCGCGCCGCGAAGGCCGGGGGGACTCCGTTCGAACTTTCTTGACAACCGCGCGGGCTGCCGGATGATGGACCCAGCAGCCATGGAAGAGCGCTATTTCCTCCGGTGGTTTTTCCCCCAGCGGACGCCCGAGTCCGTGAGCTTGTGGTTTGCCCGCGTGGTGAAGGACTGGTTCGAGGAGGCGAGCAAGCTGGGCGACGTCCAGGAGCCGCTCCCCCCCATGCCCGTCCAGGAGATCCACCTGCTCGCCCGGGGACGCATCGACCTCTGGCTCCGGCTCGCCGAGGGGAGGCTGGAACTGGGCCACCGGGTCCGCGAGGGCGAGGAGGTCAAGTCGGAACGGGATACGTGGACGGGCTTCCTCGAATCCTGGGGACACTGGCGCTGGAGGAGCTCGGACCTTCCCGCCGCATCGATCGCGGCCGCGTTCCAGGCCACGCTGCGCGACCGGCTCCCGCTGGCGCGCACGCGCCGCGAGGTGAAGTACGAGATCCTCCCGAGCGGCCGGCTCACGGCGATCCCCCTGGGGCCCACGGAGTCCTCGACGGTGACGATGTCGCTGGACTCCCTCGTGTTGATGGAGAAGGCCGATTGGTGGTCCCTGGAGCTCGACTTCTCCACGCCGAAGGTGACGCCCATCATGGTGGAGCAGCTCGTCCGCCTCTATGGCGGGCCCAAGCTCAGGAAAGAGTCATCGATCGGCACCCCGAAGTGGCTCTCGCTCGTCTACCCCACGGTGAATGCGGGCGCGCAGACGACCACGATGAGACGGCGCGACGGATAGGGGCCCGCGCGGATTCCCAGGGTTGTCCCGCGGAGGGGAAGCCCGGAGAGGCGCTGGAGTCGAACCGTCACGCCAGCCCGACAGGCGGGCCCTCGTCCACGGACTTGGCGCCGCCCAGGACCACGAAGAGCTTCGTCAGTTCCCGGATTTTCGCCTGCTCCTCGGGAGCAGCCTTGGTGAACTTGATCCCCGTCATGAAATGGGGCTCGAGGATCATCGTGTTGCGCTTGGACCACCGGGCCTCGCCCTCCGCCTCCACCGCCATGGCGGGCGACTTGAATTCCAGCTTGATCCTGAGCCTGTCCCCCGCCTCCACCTTCTCCATGAGGTCGAGCTGGAGGCCGCCCTCGCTCAGGTCCAGCAGCCTGCGGCCCACGTTCTTGGAGGACCATCCTAGGAAACCGTGCTTCACGCACTCCACGGAGCAGCTCGCAGGGACGAAGCGCGCGTGCTCGCGCTTGGCGGTCTCGGCGGCGAAGGCCGTCCTGTTCTTGACCCAGGGGGAGAAGAACCGCATCTCGTCTCCCCGGATCTCGGAGGCGTCCATGAACTCGATGCCGCAGACATGGGCCTCCTTGCCGCTGCGCTCCCAGGTCTGGGACCAGCGCACCGCCGCCGTGGCTGTGAAACGGGCCCCGGTCCCGGGGTT
>JAHFOZ010000308.1 GCA_023261405.1 Planctomycetota bacterium | reverse complement strand
TGATCCGGCTCTGCCTGGGGCAGGAGGTCTTCATCGGGGGCTGGGCGATGTCGCTCTGGCTGGCGGCGCGGGTGTGGCAGCGCGCGATCCCGGCGAAGACGCCCGAGCGGGTGATGACCCTGGTGCGGGACGGCGTGGCGGGGATCATCTTCCTCGATGCGGCGATCCTCTTTTCGGCGAAGCTCATCACGCAGGGCCTCGGGGTGGCGCTGCTCATCGGGCCGGCCATGCTCAGCGTGGCGCTCTTCAAACGGCGTGCGTGAACTCGACCTCCGGATTCTGAAAGGGGCGCGCGCGTGAACGATCTGCTCTGCGAGTACCGGCGCGGCGGCCGGGTGGAATCGGTTCATCGCGGCGCGGTCGCCGTGGTGGCGGACGGGCGGGTAATCTACCGGAAGGGCGACGTGGCGGAGCCGGTCTTTCTCCGCTCCTGCGCCAAGCCGTTCCAGGCCTTCGTGGTGGTGGAGAGCGGCGCGGCGGATGCGTGCGGGCTCACGGCGGAGGAGCTGGCGGTGGTCTGCGGCTCGCACGGGGGCGAGCCGGACCACGTCCGCGCGGTGACCTCGATCCTCCGGAAGGCGGGAGTCGCCCCGGCCGCGCTCTGCTGCGGCGTCCATGCTCCATCGTCCCCCAAGGGGGCGGCTGCGCTCGTCCGTTCCCGCAGGGAGCCCGGCGCGATTCACAACAACTGCTCGGGGAAGCACTCCGGGATGCTGGCCGCGGCGCGCTCGCTGGGGGCGAAGCTCGAGACCTACCTCGATCCCTCGCATCCCGTGCAGAGGGCGAACCTCGCGACGGTCTCCCGACTCACGGGGATCGCCTCGCGGAAGATCCCCCTGGGGACCGACGGCTGCAGCGCGCCGACCTTTGCGGTGCCGGTCCGCGCGATGGCCCGTGCGATCGCCGCCTTCTCGACCGAGGCGGGCACGGCGGCCCGGATCCGCGGGGCGATGATGTCCCACCCCTACATGGTGGGGCGCCCCTGCGTGCAGCTGATGTGCTGCGCCCCCGGCCGGCTCGTGGGGAAGGGCGGCGCCGAGGGTGTCTATCTCTGCGGCCTGCCGGGCAGGGGCGCGGGGATCGCGCTCAAGATCGCCGACGGCAGCCTGCGTCCAGCGATGCACCTGATCGTCGCCCTCTGCCGGAAGTTGCGCCTGCTGGGGAAGGAGGACCTGGCGCGCCTCGGCAGGCTCGCGGACCCAGTGCTGCGCAACCACGCGGGCATTGCGGTGGGCGAGGTCCGGGCGAGGCTATGATTCGGGCCCGGTAGTGCATGAGGCCGGATTCGGGGTCGTTCTCGCGGAGGGCCGCGAACGAGCGGGGTGAACGTCGCCAGTTGCCGGGCGCGTGTTTTGAACGGAGTAGTTGCACGATCAGGCCCGGTTTCTGGATGCTACTCCCGAACCCGCTTGCGCGAGGCCTTCGCCCGCCGCTCGGCCTCCTGAAGCGCTCGCCGGCCCTCGCGCTCAAGCTCCCGAATCGCCTCGGAAAGCCGCCCTTTGCGGTGTGCTTCCATCAACCGGCGATTGATCTTCAGCCGGATTCGCTTCACTTCGGCCACTACCGAATCTTTATGCCCAGCCATTCGGCTACTTCCTCCGGCGTCCCAATCAGCGGCGCCCGTATCCCTTTGCGCGTTGCGTACGCGTGCACCACCACCCGGGTTCGCTCCCGCGCCAAGTCGTCCTTGTCCCATGTAACCAGCGCGTCGGCTCCCGCCATCAGAGTATACGCCACATGCACCATGTCTGCAAACCGCCTTTGGCTCCAGCGTCCGGCCGCCAGGAGCTCCCATGCCATTCTCTGCGCCCACGCGCCAAAACTCACGACTTCAGGCCGCGCCTCCCAGAGTCGATCCAACAGGTCGTCGCGTTTGGCGCGCTCCGGTGTCCTTGCGAGCTCCGCCGCCACCAACGGCGAGACAAGGACCCTGAAGCGCAGGCGCACGACGCTCAGGAATGCCTCCGTCAGAATCCGCTTGGGTGACTCCGGAGGTTCAGCGAGCCTGCTCCAGAACGAGCTTTCAAAAAAGAGGGCGCGTTTCATAGGCACCGAATGCTACTTGTCCCCCGCTCCCTCGTCCAGGAGTCCTCCTGCTTGTTCTCTCGGATGGTGCTTCCGATGCGCCGCCTTGAGATCGCGGATCGTGAGCTTCGCGTAGACGTCCAGACTCCAGAAGTCCTCGTGCCCGAAGAGCTCCTTCACGTGCCAGGGCTTGGCGTTCCGGCGTATCAGCGCCATGGCAACCTGCGCCCGGCGGTACACGTCATCGCGGCCCTCTTCAGGAAGTTCCGCCTGCTGCTGAAGGAAAACCTCGCGCGGCTCTCGAAACTCGCCGACCCGGTACTCCGGAATCACGCTGGGCGCGCGGTGGGGGAGATCAGGCCGGTGTTGTGATCCGGGCACGGGAGTGGCCGGCGAGCCAGTCCTTGAGCAGCGTCCTACGGCCCCTGCCATCACAGGAGCCGCAAGGCCGCCACTTGAACCGCCCCGTCCCCCGGAAGTGTACGAAGCCCTCGCCCCGGCAGAGCCGACAGGATCGGATGCGTGCGGACAGGAGGATGGCGGGAAGAGCCACGAAGGGGAAGGCCAGGACGTGGGGCGGGATCGGTTTCGGGAGCCAGAGGACACTGTATTTTCCGTTGGTCCACGCTATCCCGCACGCGGGGCAGACCCGATTGGCGGGCCCGGCGAATCAGCCCAAGCTCCGGTAGCCTTCACCCTGCGTCACACGGACACAATTCGGACAGGTTTCTTCGACGCTCAGGACACTCTCGAGGTCCAGATGGGCTCCGAGGAGGCCTGCGACGAAAATCACGCCGAAGAGCAGGATGGACAGTGCGAACGAGCGTTGCAGCCATTCCATGTGCATTGGACGCTGCTCAACACGGGGCGATCAGGAGGGGATCCAAATCGCCCGCGGGTCACTTCGGCGGCCTGGCGAGGGGGATGTCCTTCAGCTCGAAGGCCCAGCTCTTCTCCCACACGTCGGTGACAAGTTCCAACTCTATGGCATGCGGGGGGACAGCTTTCGCGAAATCCGATGAGGAGACGCTGACGTTCATGGTCTGCAGCCGGTCCGTCACGTGTCCGCCGGCCCCCCAGCCTCCGACCTCCGTGGCGTGGGGCTTGTCTCCGGGGCCCAGGAAGCGGATCTTCGAAGCGAGGAGGAGCGCGTAAAGAACAGGTCGCTTTTCCCTCGCGGTTCGGAACGTGTTCAGCAGGATCCGCGCTTCCCACTGTGTACGAAGGTCAGCATATCCCAACTCATCCAAAGTGGCGGTGATGAGGCCCAGTTCCTTCTTATCGCCCTTGACGGGTTTTTCGAAACGAATCTTGTGGACTTCCTCCGGGAAATACAGCGTTATCCGTCCCTTCAGCGACCGCAGCTTGGTCGCTCCTTTGGGGACGGAGGCAAGCGGGATGGTCTCCACAGCCGAAGACTTTGCCTCACCCTCCTTCGGGAAGTTCAGGAATCTGGTCGAGTGAGGCAGGCTTGACAGGTCCGGGTCCTCCGAGGGCGCCACCTCCACCGCCCCCCCCTGGTCGTCTGTCATGGAGTCGATGCGGATGTCGAACCACCGGGGATGCACGCCGGGCTCCCACTCCAAATCCAACCACAATTCTGATCCGCCCCCCTGCAGCGAAGATCTGACGGCCCCGAGGATGGCGAGCGGTCCCTGCGCGGCGCGTGGGGTGGACGGGGCCTTCCCGCGCGTCAACTCGATCGCGATGCCGTTTCTCTGAAACCACACCCCCGCCGAGCGGCACACCGTCTCGAGCGCGTCGAAAAGCGGGGCGTTCGAAAGCGAGGCGGTCACCCGGGCCTTCGGGTTCGCCGTGCCGATCCTGAGTTCGGTGCCCGCCGCCTTGGAGAGGGCGTCGAGGGCGTCCATGAGAGGAGTATCCTTGAACGTAAGCGTGATCCGCTTCGCGGGCGCCCAGTGGTCCTTCCTCTTCCGCCCCAACTCGATCTCCTTGAGGATATCCCGGCAGCGCGCACGGACCTCCGCGGCGGCCTCCTCCGCCGCCTTCTCGAGGTGCTTCACGAAGTCGTCCCCGGAGGCGGTCAGCGCGTCGGCGGCCTCCTCGCGCTCGACGGGCGAATCGGAGTCCAGCTTCTGGATGAGCTCCAGGGCGCGCCGTCGGAGTTCGTCCTCCTGAGGCAGGATGAGGGCGGCCAGAAGAAGGGCTCGGAGCATGACGATCTCCTGTCAGGCGGGCCGCGGCGCCGCGGACTGGATGCGGCGGATGATGGCCTCGATGCGGGAGAGTTCCTCGGGGGTGGGCGGCGTGCGGCCGTAGGCGGCGGCGTAGAAGCGGTCGGTCACGAAGTCGATGCCGGGCTCGTCCAGCCTGCCGCGGGCGGACCGGGCGAATTCGCGCGCCGTGAGCGCGGGATCCTTGCGCACGCCCTGGAGCGAGAGCGCCCAGAGAAAGTCCCGGTAGAAAGGCACGATCGACTGCTCGGGGAAGCGGCCCACGAGCTGGCGGAGGCGGCGGCGGCGGGCCGCCGGGAGGACCGCGTAGACGAGCACCGCCAGGAGCAGCGCGCCGAGCAGCGTCCCGAGGACCTCGAGCGAGACCAGGAAGCGCGCCGCGCCCGCGACCGCCGACGCGGCCGCCCCGAGTGCCTCGTCCAGGGCCCTGCCCTGCGCGGAGGGATCGAAGTCCCGGATGATCTGGTCCCAGGTCTTCGGCGGGCCCTGCGCCTCGGGCGTCCGCTCGTCGCCGGTGGGCACGTCGGGCCCGCGGGGGCCGGCGGCCACGGGGTCGGATGCGCCCGCGGGCGTGGCGTCGTAGGTGCGCCAGCCGTGCTCCTGGCCGAACCAGACTTCGACCCACGCGTGGGCGTCGGAGTTCTTCACGAGATAGGTCCCCGGCTCCAGCGGCTCGCGGAGCTGGAAGCCCGTGGCGACTCGGGCGGGGACCCCGGCGGCACGGCAGAGGAGCGCGAGCGCGGTCGCGAAGTGGACGCAGTAGCCTTCCTTCTTCTCCAGGAAGTGCTCCACCGGATCCTGCCCCGCGGCGGGAATGAACGGCTCCAGCTTGTACTGGAACCCGTTCCGCTGGAGGTAGTTCTCCATGATGCGCGCGCGGGCATGAAGCCGGCCCGAGACCTTGTCCGCCTGCTTTTTTGCGATCTCGCGCAGCCGCTCCAGGCCGGCGGGGACCCTGAGGTACTGCGCGGGCGCGGTGTCGAGTTCCTTCGTGATCTCGGGAATGGTGATCGGCATGAAGGCGCTCTCGACGTCGTACGTGACGATCCCGCGCGGGGGGGAGGGATGGAAGAGAATGCCCGCGGGGTCGTAACGGGCCGAGGGCCAGCCCACGCGGACCGGATCGGCCACGGCGAAGGCGAGGTCGCCCGCCAGCGCCGTGGTCTCCACGTGCTGGCGCACGATGCGCCGCCCCGCGGGGGGCTTGGCGTCGAGCGTGGTCCAGCCGTCGGAGACGCCGTCGTCGCCGTCGCGACGGGGCAGCCGGCGGAACGAGGCGCGCCAGCGGCCCTCCTCGTAGGTGTCCAGGACGGCGCCCCGGAGGTAGTAGATCTGGTCGGGGGGGAGCGGCTTGCCCTTTTCGTCACTCAGCGTGATCCTCAGGACGGGGCGGTGGTCGCTCTTGAGCTTGTCGAAGTTGGTGAGGTCGAGGAACTGGGGGTTGCGCGGCATCCCGATGGTGGACGCCCCGCCCGCAAGGGAGGCCACATCGGGCCTCTGCACGGAACCCTCCGCTCCGGACGCGTCGGGGGACTTCTCCATGCGGAAGGCGGCCCGGGGAAAGGCGATGAAGACGATCGCGGCGATCTCGAACGACAGGAGGAGAGCAAATCCGGCGAGGCCCAGGCCCCCCCTCTCGGCCTCCCCGGCGGGCCCGCAGCGGAGCAGCGCCGCGCGCTGGAACGTGTACACGAAGCAGGCCGCGCTCAGCAGGAGGAGCGGCAGGAAGTCCGGCGGCTGGACGAAGGCCCCGGAGATCATGAAGAGCGAGAGCTCGATGATGGCCAGCGTCCAGAGGTCGTAGTCCGACTTGTTCCTCGAGAGGACGAAGACGATGGCGTTCCAGAAGAGGAAGCGCGCGATGGAGTTGGCGAAGTGGTCCGTGCCCGCCCCGGCCTGGGTCGTCACGAAGTAGACGAAGATCAGGGAGCCGAGCACGATGAGGCCGATCTTGATGGGCGAAGTGAAGAAGGGCTTTCGGAACCGGTGCTCGACGAACAGGCTCCATCCAGCGGCGGCCGCGAAGAAGGCCAGCTGGAGCGGCGTGAGCGGGTCGCTCTTCACGGCGGCGAGGTAGGCGGAGAGAATCCCCACGTAGGCCGCGAGGCGCACGCGGAAGTCGCGCGAGACGGGGGTGATCTCCGGGATCAAGGCGCGTTCACTCCGGCAAGAGCATCAGGTCCCTCATGTCCGAGACGTCGAAGGAGAGGGCCCGCCGCGGCGGGACCCAGGACGGGGCCTCATCGGTCCCGATCCGGAGGACGAAGAAGACCTCGCCCGCGCGGCCCTCCCCGGGGGCGCCCAGGTCCGCCAGGCGCGAGGTG
>JAHFOZ010000647.1 GCA_023261405.1 Planctomycetota bacterium | reverse complement strand
GCCCACCGCCGTCCCGCATGTCTGGCAGGTCCTCCCGCACCTCTACAAGTTCCGGGGCCCGAACTTCTACCCCAACTTCAGCCTCATCCTGGCGGACAGCGGCCGCGCGATCCTTTCCGACTGCGGGCTCCTCGACGAAAAATTCCTCGACGAGGCTCTCGGGCTCATGAAGGAGCGGCTGGGGCTCAAGGCGATCGACGCCATCATCATCTCCCACATGCACGGGGACCACTTCCTGCAGGCTCCGTATCTCCGGGAGAAGTGGGGCGCGAAGATCTGGGCGCTTGACCGCATGGGCCCGATGTGCGAGCACCCCGAGGCTTTCGACTACGCGGCGCCCATCCAGTCCTACGGCCAGAAGCTGGACGGACAGCCGATCCAGGGCGTGAAGTTCGACCGCCTCTTCAAAGACGGCGAGGGCTTCGAGTGGGAGGGCTACCGGTTCCAGATCGACTGGATGCCCGGGCAGACGGAGTTCGCCCTCTGCCTCCAGGGGCGCATCGACGGCCGCCTCGTCGCCTTCACGGGGGACAACCTCTTCGGCGACCCGGAGAATCCCTCGCACACCGGCCACGAGGCGATGGTGGCGCACAACAGCGCGATCCTCGAGGAAGGCTACATCTACGGGGCCGAGTACCTAAGCCGGCTCAAGCCCGATCTCGTGATGGGCGGCCACTCGTACGTGATGGACAAGCCGGCGGCCTTCATCGAGCGCTACCGCCGCTGGGCCTGGGCGATGCGCGACGCGTTCAAGGAGGTCCTCGCGGAGGACGACTACCGCATCGGCTTCGACCCCTTCTGGGTGCGCGCCGAGCCCTACCGAGTGAAGGTCCGGCCCGGCGGATCCGTGAGCGTGGACCTGCACGTGCGGAACTTCCGCGCGCGCGCGCAGGAACACCGCATCCTCGTGGACTGTCCTCCCGGTCTCGCCTGCGACCCTCCTGAGCTCCGGGGGAGCCTGTCGGCGGAGGCGCGCCGCCCGTTCCAGCTCCGCCTGAGCGCCGCAGCGGACGCGAGGCCCGGGGTGAGGATCGTGGCCTTCGATGTGACCCTCGACGGCCGCCGCTACGGCGAGTGGTTCGACCTCATCGTGGAAGTGGCACCCTGAGCCTGCCCGGGCTATAGTGAAGAAATGGCGCCCCGCGAAGGATCCACGAGATTCGCCCTCGCGGCCCTGATCCTCACGCCGCTCGCGGGACTCGTCCTCCTCGCCGTGATGTTCCCGCCCGCCGCCCCTGCGCCGCCTGCCGCGGTCCCCGTGCCCGTCGCGGCGTCCCCCTCGCCGGCGGTGGACGACTACACCGACGCGGACGAGGACGCGGTCCTCGAGGTCGAGGAGATGCTGCACGACCTGGCGGATCAGCTCGTGCGGCGGGCCTGGGGGGGCGTGATGTATCACGTATCGCCCGACTTCCAGGGGAGCCCGCTCCTCCGCGAGGCGGACGGGCCGGCGCGCACGGTCGGGGGTGTCACGATCACGAGCGGAGGGCCGGATGCCCGGATTCTCGACCGGGCGGGCTTCCGCGCGGCCCTGGAGGGCGTCCGCCTCCGCACGGCGAAGTTCAAGGTCCCCTCGGCGAAGCTGGAAGGGGAGACGCTGCGTGCCCGTCTGAAGATCGATGCGACGGGCGCGGACGGCCCGCGCGCAAAGCGCTGGGTCTCGGAGGGGGTCGCCGAACTCTTGAGGCGCGACGGCCGCTGGCAGATCCGCCGCTTCCAGGGGGCGAAAATCTCCGTCGAGGAGGGCGAGGTCCGATTCCTCGACGTCACCGCGGCCCTGGGGATGGAACTCTCGCCCGCCGAGGATCCCCAGGCCGCCTCGCGCCAGACTTTCGGTCGTCTCTTCCTGGGTGGGATCGCGGCCGGCGATTTCGACGGGGACGGGGACACAGACCTCTACGTGCCCCGCGTCGGCCCCGACGCATTCTTCCGAAACGAGGGCGGCCGGATGGTCGAACGCGGGGCGGCCTTGGGGGTCGTCAACGATGCGAGCGGGGCCTCGGCGCTCTTCCTGGACTACGACAACGACGGCGACCTCGATCTCCTGGTCGCGAACTTCGAGCCCGCGCGACCAGGAGATCG
>JAHFOZ010000307.1 GCA_023261405.1 Planctomycetota bacterium | reverse complement strand
GGTCTCCTCGAGCGCCTGCGTGAACTTCGCCACGTCAGGGGTGCCGTCGAGCTTGGCGCGGTGGGCCAGCCCGCGCGTCCAGGCGAAGATGGAGGCGACCGGATTGGTGCTCGTGACCTTGCCCTTCTGGTGCTCGCGGTAGTGGCGCGTGACGGTGCCGTGCGCCGCCTCGGCCTCCATCGTCTGGCCGTCCGGGCAGAGGAGCACGGAGGTCATCATGCCGAGCGATCCGAAGCCCTGCGCCACAGTGTCCGACTGCACGTCGCCGTCGTAGTTCTTGCACGCCCAGATGATGCCGCCCTCCCACTTGAGCACCTGGGCCACCATGTCGTCGATCAGGCGGTGCTCGTAGGTGAGGTTCCGCTTCGCGTACTCGGCGGCGAACTCCTTGTCGTAGGTCTCCTGGAAGAGGTCCTTGAAGCGCCCGTCGTAAGCCTTGAGGATGGTGTTCTTGGTGGAGAGGTAGACCGGGAAGTTCATCATCAGGCCGTACATGAAGACCGAGCGCGCGAATTCGGTGATCGACTCGTCCGTGTTGAACATCCCCATTCCGATGCCGGAGCCCTTGAATTCGTTGATCACCCATTCCTGCTTCGCGCCGCCCTGGGGCTCCCAGACGAGCTTGAGCGTCCCGGCGCCCGCGAGTTTCACGTCCTGCGCCTTGTACTGGTCGGCATGGGCGTGGCGCGCCACGACGATGGGCTTCGTCCACGCGGGGATGAGCTTGGGGACGTTCCGGCAGACGATGGGGGCGCGGAAGATGGTCCCCCCGAGGATGTTCCGGATCGTCCCGTTGGGGGACTTCCACATTTTCTTGAGGCTGAACTCCTTCACGCGCGCCTCGTCCGGGGTGATGGTGGCGCACTTGACGCCGACTTTGTGCTTCCGGATGGCGTTGGCGGAGTCCACGGTGACCGTGTCCCCGGTCCGGTCCCGGTTCTCGATGCCGAGGTCGTAGGTCTCGAGGTTCAACTCCAGGAAGGGCGTGAGGAGCTTGGCCTTGATCCACTCCCAGATGATGCGGGTCATCTCGTCGCCGAGGATTTCGACGACCGTGCCTTTGATGGCGGTCTTCATGGCGGCCGAAGATACCACGGGGCCGGGCGGTTTCCAACAGTTTAGGGCGGGCGGGCCGCCGCCCGTCCGGGCCCCGAAGGATGCATCGTACACCCATATGGGGATTTCTTATGTACGAAGCGCCGGGAGCCCCCGTTTCCGAGTCAGATCGAGATAGGAGACGCGAGCATGATCAAGAAACTGGGACTCATGGGCGCCGTGTTGGCGATCCTGGCGGTGCCGGCGTACGCGCACTTCCACTGGCCGGCCACCGGGAGGGTGACGAGCAATTACTACTCCGCGCGGCCCTACGGCTACCACCGGGCGATCGACATCGCCGGGCCGTACGGTCAGACGATCCGGGCGTCGTACTCCGGGCGGGTCAACTTCCGCGGATGGAGCGGCGGGTACGGGAACCTCGTGATCCTGGGGCATTCGAACAGCTACACGACGTACTACGCCCACAACGCCCGCTTCGCCGTGTCCAGCGGCCAGTGGGTGGGCCGCGATCAGACCATCGCCTACGAAGGCTCTACGGGACACTCCACCGGCCCGCACTGCCACTTCGAGATCCGCCGCTGGGGGAGCAAGCTCTACATCCCCGCGTCGATCGGCAGCTACAAGTACAAGACCACCGAGATCCCGTACTACTACGCCCCCGGCATGTAGGGAAGGATCGGATCATGAAGCGCGCGCTCCTGGCGCTCCCCCTGGCCCTGGCCCTGCTGGCCGGGGCGGTCCTCCTGGCCCGTTCCGGCGACGAGCCGGGCAAGGCGGGAGAGAAGAAGGCCGTCCGCGCCCCGCGGAAGGGGCCGGGGGAGGCGCCGGGGCGCGCGCCGCAGTCCGTGGTCGAGGAGCAGCTGGCGAAGATCTTCGAGAGCTCCGCCCGGGAGGGGCCCGACTCCCGCGCGATCGTGGACCGGCTCCGCAAGGCGCTGGCCGAGTTGAGCGAGGAGGACACGCTGCTGGCCAAGGCCAGACTCGCGAAGTTCCTGGAGGAAAACCCGGCCGA
This sequence comes from Planctomycetota bacterium, assembly GCA_023261405.1. Classification (GTDB taxonomy): domain Bacteria; phylum Planctomycetota; class MHYJ01; order MHYJ01; family JACPRB01; genus JACQFK01. The sequence goes on along the minus strand of JAHFOZ010000307.1, from coordinate 4,500 downwards.
GCGCGGGGGACTTCTGTCGGCTTTCGAGGCGGAGAGCGACCCGGATGTCCTCCTCCTCCTCGCGCAGACGTTCGGCGGGGACGCGGCCTCGATGGCCGATCCTGCCGTGGCAGAGGCCATGACGCGGATCGCCGGCTCGGAGGGCCTTGCGGAGCGCCGGGGGGCCGCCTGCCTGGTGCTGGCGAACCTGGCAGATCTCGACGAGAGGGCCGTGAACACCGTGTTCCGGCTGGTGCGAGACGAGGCGCACGGCGGCGTGCGCATCGACGCCATCGGCGCGATTGCCGGCTGGATGCAGCGGTTCCCGGAGAGCGCCGCGGCGTTCAGCCGCCAGCTCGTGGGGACGGCCCGCGGCATCGCCGACCCCGAGATCCGTGGCCACGCGATCCAGGCGGTGGCGTTGCTCGACCGCGGGCCCGACGCGGATACGGTTTTCGGGCTGGCAGGCTTCCTCAAGGACGGGAGCGAGCAGAACCGCGCGCTGGCGGCGATGGGCCTGGGCGCCGCCACGGGCGACGCGCGGGCCTCGGCGGCGAAGTCCCTGGAGGGGGCGGTCCTGACGGAGTCGCGGGAGGACACGCAGCGGGGGATGCTCATCCACCTCGTGCGCGCGGCGGGGCCGGACGCCGCCGAGACGCTGGCCCGCGTGGCGGCGGGCAGCCCGCGCCTGGCCGCGGACGTGAAGGACTTCCTCGAGATCCTGCAGACCGAGCGCGAGCCGCTCAGGGTCTGGGAACTCAAGCAGCAGCGCGACCTCGCGCGCGGCGAGGTCCCGGGCGCGGACGAGCATTCCGACTAGGAACCCGGCGCGCAACCTCACCGCGCCCACCGGGGGCACGGAGGAAAGTCCCTGGCGGGCGACTCCTGGTTGACCGCGCGTCCCCTCTTTGGTCTAATCCGCTCTCGCCTCGCGGGAATGGGCGTGTAGCTCAATTGGGAGAGCGCAGCGTTCGCAATGCTGAGGTTGTGGGTTCGATCCCCATCACGTCCACCAAATCCCGCCCCTCGCTGCTCTTTTCGGGGAATTCTCCGAAGCGTCGGCTATAATCCTCCCGGTTCCGCCGGAATCCCTGTGGGCCGGACGGGCGGCCGGCCCGGCGGATCTTGAAGTGTGGGGGCGCCTCCGGACGTTCCATATCAAAGGACCGGGGGGGCTCGTGCGGGAAAAAGACTCGGATATCATGTCGGATATCATTTCGGCCAAGTGCTTCGGCTGCGGGAACACCGTCAAGGTGCCGATCGCCCTGGGCGGGAAGAAGGCGCGCTGCCCCCAGTGCGGCGACGTCATCAACATCCCCAACACCCCCAACGTCGGCGACACGAACTCCGAGCTCGTGGCCGACGCGGACCTGCCGGAGGTCGCCCGCGAGGGCGAGGTGATCGGCCCGGACGACGAGATCATCCAGCCCGACCAGGTCTCCGAAAACCCGGCCCGCACGGAACCCACGCCGTCCAGGGTCCGCCGCGCGAAGGGCACCGGCCGCCGTCCGGGCTCATCTTCCAGGACCGCGAACGTGCAGGGCCGGGGGACCCAGTCCCGGAAGCCGGCCGCGCCTCCCCGTTCCCCCGGCAGCCCCACGGGGCTTTATATCGGGATCGGCGTCGGGGTGCTGGTGCTCGTCCTGGCGGCCGTGGGCCTTTCCGGTGGAGGCGAGAAGAAGGGGCCGAGGAAGTCCCCGAAGGACAAGGGCGAGGACATCGTCAAGCCCCCGCCGCCCGCGGCCGTCGATTCCGAGCTCGAGGGGCGATTCCTGGAGTGGGTGCGCGCGATCAACCGGAGCGACCCCAAGGCCGTGCTTGCCTACCACACGTTCTCCGAGGCGGACGCCTCTGCCGTGCGCAAGGCCGTGTATGACCTCGTGGGGGGGGGGACGCGCTTCGAGAATGTGACGGTGAAGGGCGCAGACCCCGCCTCCGGCGTCGTCGCGTTCAGCTACGCCTCCGCGCCGGGAGGCCCCCTCCAGGAGAGGACCCTCCAGTGGTCCCGGGTGGACGGCGTGTGGCACGTCCAGGGGAAGCCCTGAGCCAGCTCGTAGCTTGTAGCCGGTAGCACCGTTACGAGCTGCAGGCTACCCGCTCCCCCACCTCACTCGCGCCAGCCCCACCGCTTCAGCAGGTGCTCCTGGATCACGCGCGCATTCCGCTCGCAGTTGGTCACCTCGGCCTTCCCCGCCGCCCCCGGGACGCCGGCCCGGGTCAGCCGGACCAGGATCATCTCGTCGCCCCGGGTGCGGACCAGCTCGGCGCGGACGGCGTCGGCGCCCCGGTGGCGCAGGACGTAGGCCCTCTCGCCCTCGAACGGGTCGTCCGTGATGATCCCGTCGCCCGCGTCCTTGCGGTCCACGAACGCCCTCTCCTTCTCCCGCTTGAGGTCGAAGTCGGAGGGCATGAGGTTGAAGCGGTGGCTCACGTAGACGGACTGCTTCGAGGCCGAGAGCGTGGCCCGGGCGTCGAAGTACCGGACGTCGACCTGCAGATAGGCGCTCGCGGTGAATTTCTCGCACGACAGTTCCACGGCGCGCAGGTCGTCCTCCGTGAGGCTCGGCTCCGAGTGGTCGATCACGGCGATGAAGAGCGCGGCGCCGAACGTGAGCGCCACCTCGATGGCGGAGATGACGAGGGAAAAGCGGATCACTTGCCCGGCTCCTTCGGCGGCGGGTTGCCGAGATGGGCCACGATGTCGCGGATCACCACTCCCATCTGGATCGCGATGGCGTAATGGCCCCCCTTGATCCACTTGATCTCGGGGCGGCCGATGGCCTCGTGGAGCTTCATCGTGCAGGCCTTGGGGATGACCTCGTCTTCCTCGGCGTTGATGAGGAGGATCTCCGCCGCGCGCATCCGGGAGGCGAAGGTGCAGGGCTCCACGCCCTTCCAGGTCTCGCGCAGCTTCTCCGGGGTGTAGCCCGCCTCCTCGAGCGACTTCTTCTGGGCGGCCACCTCCTTGGAGCCGTTGAAGAGGATGCCCGGGACATCGCCGCCGCCGATCACGAAGACCGAGCGGCCGAAGCGGTCGTCCACGCCGGCCGCGAGGCTGCCCGTCACGGCGCCGAGCGAGATGCCGACGATGCCGACGCGCGCGGGGTCCACGTCCGGGCGCGCGGCCAGCCAGTCGCCCGAACGGCGCGCGTCGAGGACGGCCTGCCGCACGTTGGCCATGGACTTCTCGAGGTCCACCCCCAGCATCTTCTCCTTCGCGCGGGAGCGGCGCGGCCCGTAATGGGGCTGGTACATCATGAGGGCGTGGATGCCGCTTTCGGCCATGCGCGCGCACACCAGTTCCAGGGCCTCGAAGCTGCCCCCCAGCCAGTGGAGGACCACGGCGGCCGGTTTCCGTTCGTCCCCTCCCGCGGGCCGCCAGTACTTGGCCCAGACGGTGTTGTTCTCCTCCACGTCACTCTTGACGGCGGAGGGAAACGTGAGCCAGGAGACCGTGAACTTCGCGCCTGCCTTCAACTCCTTGAGCTCCCAGGCGAACTCCTTGTCCGCGATCTCGAACTTCGCGAGGAGTTCCTGGAGCGCGGGGTCGGGGGAGGGGCGGAGGGCGCGGCCCGTGCAGGATCCCTTTTCGACGGCGGCGTCCTGGGGTGCCAGGAGGCCCAGGAGGAGGAAGAGGGCGGCCCGCATGGGATCATTATACGACACGCGGGGCGGGGTGGGGAGGGGCCCGCGCTATCGCCGCGACCGGGCGCGGGGCTTGCGCGCGGGGCGGCGGCGGGCCTGGCCGTTGCGGTGGGGCCGGGCGGGCTTCTTCGCGGCGCGGGGACGGAACTCCGCCAGCATTTCACGCGCGCCGCGAGAGTTGAGGAGCGTTTCGAGCGCCGCGGCCACGCCGACGGGATCGTCGGCCATTCCCGTCTGGCTGTCGCGGATGAGCTTGCGCTGCTTGAGGCTGGCCAGGCAGGCGGTCAGGGTGATGATGCCCTCGCCGGTGACCTCCGCGTGGACGCCCAGCGGGATCTGGCAGCCGCCCTCGAGGCGACGCAGCAGCTCGCGCTCCGCCTCCACGCACGCGGCCGTGGGGGCATGGTGGAGCGGCGCGAGGATCTCCCGGATCTCCTCGTCCCTCTCCCGGACCTCCAGCGCCAGCGCGCCCTGGCCGGCGGCGGGCACCACCTTGTCCTTCGGCAGGACCTGCACGGGGACGCCGTTCTGCGGGTAGAGGCGCTGCACGCCGGCGGCGGCGACCACGATGCCCATCAAGCTTGATTTCGGGTTGCGCAGCTTCTCGAGGCGCGTGTCGAGATTGCCCCGGAGCTCCACGAACTTGAGGTGCGGGAGGAGGAACTTCAGGATCGCCTGGCGCCTGAGGCTGGAGGTTCCCACCTCGGCGCCCGGACGCAGCTTGTCGATCGGGAGGCCGAGGCGGCCGATGAAGACGTCGGAGGCGTCCGCGCGCTCCGGGATCGCGCCAAGGACAAGCCCCTCCGGAAGCACGGATGGAACGTCTTTCAAAGAGTGCACCGCGATCGAGATCTGCCGCCGGAGCAAGGCGCGCTC
>JAHFOZ010000306.1 GCA_023261405.1 Planctomycetota bacterium | reverse complement strand
GTGGCCGAACTAGTCGCGGGGCTCAAGGGGACCCTCTCCGGCGAGCACGGCGACGGCATCCTCCGCGCCGCCTGGGTCCGCCGCATCTTCGGCGACCTGGTGCCCGTCTTCGAACAGATCAAGTCGATGTTCGATCCCAAGGGCATCCTCAACCCGGGGAAAAAGTTCCAGCCGCCCACGTTCGATTTCACGCCCTACCTGCGCGCCTCGCGCCGGCACGATCACCACTACGTGGCGGACTCCCCCTATGCCGGCCGGACCCTCGAGATCGAGCGTTGTCACGGCTGCGGCCACTGCCGCACCTACTGCCCGGTCTACAAGGAGCAGCCCGACGAGGCCGCCACGCCGCGCGGCAAGGCGTCCATGCTCATGGGGGTCCTCGAGGGGAAGCTGAAGGCCGACCCGGCGGAGCTGCGCAAGGTCGCCGACCTCTGCATCAACTGCAAGCTCTGCCTCGTGCTGTGCCCGTCCAAGGTGGATATCCCGGGGCTCTGCCTCGACGTGAAGGCGGAGGACGTCCGCACGAGGGGGCTGTCGTCCCGCGACGAGCTGTTCGTCAAGGTGCGGGAGAACTCCGCGCGGGCGGCGCGCTGGGCCCCCCTCTCGAACTGGGCCCTCCCCGTGATCGGCGCGCTGAAGGGGATCAAGCGGTCCCCGAAGTTCGTCCGCGCGGAGGTCCGGCCCTCGAAGAAGTCGGACCGCAAGGTGATCTACTTCGCCGGCTGCTTCGCCGACTACAACGACCCCCTCGGCGAGAAGCAGTCCACGGTCGACGTCCTGGAGCGGAACGGGTTCGAGGTCGTCATCCCGGAGTACCGCTGCTGCGGGCTGGCCGCCAGCTCCCTCGGGGCGCGGGCGGAGGCGGTCGAGTGCTCCCGGCACAACGTGGACCTGCTCGCGGGCGGGGACCTGCCGATCGTCACGAGCGCGCCCTCGTGCGGCCTCCAGCTCAAGCTCGAGATGCCGCAGCTCCTGGGCGGGGAGGCGGCGGCCCGCAAGGTGGCGGACCGGGTCGTGGACGTCCACGAGTTCCTCTGGAAGCTCCACCAGGAGAAGCAGCTCGACACGGGGTTCAAGCGCGTCGCCTCGACCCTGATCCTGCATCCCACCTGCCACCTCCGCGCGCTCGGCGCGGACAAGGCGGCGCGGAAGGTCCTGGGTCTCATCCCGGACCTGCAGCTGGTCGAGATCCCGGAGCGCTGCTGCGGGATGGCCGGCTCGTTCGGGATGAAGGCGGAGACCTACGACCTCTCGCAGGCGATCGGCCGCCACGTCTTCTCCGATATCAGGAAGGCGGATCCCACCCTCCTGGCGGCGTCGAACGGGACCTGCCGCATGCATATCGGGGAGGGCACGGGGCGGGAGGTGCTGCACACGATGACCCTCCTGGCGCGGGCCTACGGGGGCGCGGGCCTGGCCGGCTTCCACAAGACCCACGAGGGGGTGGCGCTGGAGTCGTTCAGGGAGCACTTCGGGACCGAGAACGGGGACGAGTAGGATCGTGAACATGTTCATAATTGACAGGGCGCCGCGTCCCCTCTAGAATCGAAGGCGAGATGGCGGACACCCTCAGGGACATCGAGGCGAAGGTCCACGCGGGAGAGCGACTCTCCTTCGAGGACGGCGTCCGACTCTTCCGCACCCGCGACCTGTTCGCGATCGGCCGCCTCGCCAACGAGGTCCGCGAGAAGAAGAACGGCAACCGGGCCTACTACGTCCGCAACATGCACCTCAACTACTCGAACGTGTGCATCTTCGACTGCCATTTCTGCAGCTTCTACCGGAAGGAGGGCCAGGAGGGGGCCTGGGAGATGGACCTCGACACCATCTTCGCCTACGCCGCGAAGGCGCGCTTCGAGAAGCTCAACGAGATCCACATTGTGGGCGGCGTGCACCCGAAGCTTCCGTGGAACTACTACCTGGAGATGCTCCGGGGCCTCAAGGAGCGCTACCCGGAACTGCACCTGAAGGCTTTCACCGCCACGGAGATCGACCATTTCACGCGGATCGCCCGGAAGGACGCCGGGACGGTGCTCGCCGAGCTGCGCGAGGCGGGGCTTGATTCGCTCCCGGGCGGGGGCGCGGAGGTCTTCGCCGACCGCGTCTGGAACAGGATCTGCAGCGGCAAGGCGAGGCCCGAGCGCTGGCTCGAGATCCACCGGACCTGGCACCGGATGGGCGGCCGCTCAACCTCCACGATGCTCTACGGCCACATCGAGACGGACGAGGAGCGCGTGGACCACATCCTCCGCCTGCGCGCCCTGCAGGACGAGACGGGGGGCTTCAACGCCTTCATCCCGCTGGCCTACCAGGTGGAGAACAACCGGATGCCGGGCCTGCCGCGGCCCACGGCGCAGACCGACATCAAGGTCCACGCCGTCGCCCGCCTCCTCTTCGACAACATCGACCACCTGAAGGCGTACTGGATCATGACCGGGCTGAAGATGGCCCAGATCCTGCTGTCGTACGGGGCGGACGACATCGACGGCACCATCCTCGAGGAGCGCATCGTCCACATGGCCGGGGCCGAATCCCCCCTCGGCGTCAGCGAGGAGGAACTCTGCTCCCTCATCCGCGAGGCCGGCCGCGACCCCGTCCGCCGCGACACGCTGTACCGGCCTCTTGAGGCCATTGAAACCACCCGGTCGAACCACTAGACTACCGGTCATGCGGATCTTCGAGCCTCACGCCCACATGTATGCCCGCACCACGCAGGACTACGAGGCCTTGGCCAAGTCCGGCGTCGAGGTCCTCGTGGAGCCGGCGTTCTGGCTGGGCGAGACGCGCAAGTACGCCGGCAGCTTCTTCGACTACTTCGACCACCTGATCAACTACGAGCACTCGCGCGCCGCCCGCTACGGCATCAAGCAGTACGTCACGCTCGCCATGAACCCCAAGGAGTCCAACAACTACGAGCTGGCCCAGGAAGTGCTTGAGGAACTGCCGAGATACCTGGAGCGCCCCACGGTCGTGGCGGTGGGGGAGGTCGGGTTCGACGCCATCAACGCCACCGAGGAGGAGTTCTTCGTCAAGCAGGCCGAGCTCGCGCGCCAGTTCAAGCTGCCGATCCTCATCCACTCGCCGCACCTCGGAAAGTTCGAGGGCATCAAGCGGCTCATCGAGGTCCTCCAGGGGATGAACTTCGACATGGACCAGGTCCTCATGGACCACAACGTGGAGGACACGACGCCCATGTCGCTCAAGGCGGGCTGCTGGGCGGGCCACACGGTCTACCCGATCAGCAAGCTTTCCCCGGAGCGAATGGCGAACATCCTCGAGGACAACGGCTACGACAGGATGATGATCAACTCCGCGGCCGACTGGGGGCCGAGCGACCCCCTCATGGTGACCCACACGCTCGCGGAGCTGAGGAGCCGCGGGGCAAGTGAGAAGAACCTCGAGAAGCTCGTGTGGGACAATCCCTGGGCCTTCTTTTCCAAGTCGGGCCGCCTGAAGTAACGTGGACCCCGTCCAGTTCGACCCTTCGGACTTCTCGGGACGCGTCCCGCTCTTCCCCCTGCCGAACGCCGTGCTCTTCCCTCACGGGCTGCTCCCGCTCCACATCTTCGAGGAGCGCTACCGGGAGATGACCCGCGCGGCGCTCGCCGGGGAGCGCCTGATCGCCATGGCGCTTCTCAAGCCCGGCTGGGAGGAGCAGTACCTGGCGAATCCGCCCATCCACGAGATCGTCGGGGTGGGGAAGGTGGTCCAGGACTCGAAGCTCAAAGACGGGAAGTACAATCTCCTCCTCTTCGGCGTGGCCCGGGCGCGGGTCGTTGAGGTGCTCTCCGACCAGCCCTACCGCACGGCGCGGGTCGAACTGCTCCCCGAGCGCCCGGCGGGCGCGAAGAAGTACGAGCGCAAACGCAAGCTGCTCCTGACCTTCCTCACCCAGGTGCTCGACGAGCTGCTGAAGCAGGGCGCCGCGCGGCCGCCCACCGACATGCCGCTGGGGGCGCTCTGCGACCTGCTGGCCTCCATGATCTCGCTCGAGACCCCGACGAAGCAATCCCTCCTCGAGGAACTCGACGTGGCCGCCCGCTGCGACCGGCTCCTGGGGCTGCTCTCCACGCCCGCGGCGGAGGAGAGCCGCCGTTTCCGCTGGCCCCCCGAGGGGTCGCTGAACTAGACCCTCCTGCGCATTCGTGTTATAGTGAAAGCCGTGGACATCAAGATCGCCAGGGAGATCGGCTACTGCTACGGCGTCCGCGATGCCGTGGACATGGCCATCGACGAGTCCGACCGCGCCATGGGCGCAAAGGTCTACACCTTCGGCCCCGTGATCCACAACCATCACACCATCGACATGCTCAAGGACGAGCACAACGTCCACACCGTGAACGCCGTCGCGGAGATCGCCGCGCCCGCCCCGGGAAAGCCCGCCCCCACGGTCGTCATCCGCACCCACGGCACGACCCCGGCGAAGTTCAAGGACCTGGTGGATGCGGGCTACAACGTCAAGGACGCCACCTGCCCCTTCGTCCTCAAGACCCAGCGCAAGGCACGCGAATATGCCGCCGAGGGCTACCACATCGTCATCCTCGGCCATCGGAACCACCCGGAGGTCGTCGGCATCGTCGGCCAGGTCCCGGACCACTGCACCGTGGTCGACACGAAGGACGACCTCGAGAAGGTGAAGAAGCACCTCAAGATCGCCGTCCTCTTCCAGTCCACCGTCACCTACCCGGACTACGAGTGGGCCATCGCGCCGATCGCCGCGCGCTGCTACGAGTTCAAGCTCCTGCAGACCGTCTGCGGCGTCACGATCACCCGCCAGAAGCGCACGGTCGAAGTCGCCCGGGAGGTCGACCTCATGATCATCATCGGGGGGCGGAACTCCTCCAACACCAAGAAGCTCGTGGACATGAGCGCCGCCCTCTGCCGCACGGTGCACATCGAGGAGCCCGAGGAGGTCGACGGCGTGGATCTCGCCGGCGTCCGTTCGGTGGGGCTGAGCACCGGAACGTCCACCCCCGAGTTCCTGGTGGACCGGGTCGTCGACCGCCTCAAAGCGCGCGCGTGAGCCGACCATGACGAGCGTCTGGAACCAGCTGGAATCCTTCCTGCCCTCCGTGCAGTCCCCCAGCCAGTACATCGGGGGCGAGTGGAACTCCGTCCGCAAGGAGGACGCGGAGGTCAAGGTCGCCATCGCCTTCCACGACTGCTACAAGATCGGGATGGCCCACCTCGGCATCCAGATCTTCTACGGCATGCTCAATGCCCGGCCCGACTGCCTCTGCGAGCGGGTCTTCAGCCCCTGGCCCGATCTCGAGGACCGGATGCGCGACGAGGGCATCCCCCTCTTCTCGGTGGACTCGCACCGCCCCGTCCGCGAATTCGACATCCTCGGCATCTCGCTCCAGAGCGAGCTCGGTTACACGAACGTCCTCAACCTCCTGGAGCTCTCGGGGATCCCGGTGTACTCGAAGGACCGCGGCCCCGATTTCCCGCTCGTGGTCGGCGGCGGCGTAAATGCGAGCTACCCGGAGCCCCTGGCGGACTTCTTCGACATCATGATCTTCGGCGACGGCGAGGAAGCGATGCCGATGCTCGTGGACCTCATGAAGGAGTACCGCCGCGACCGGGACGGCCTGCTCAAGCAAGCGGCCGAGAGGATCCCGGGCGCCTACGTCCCCTCGCACTACACCTGGACCCACAACCCGGACGGCACCCTCGCCTCGTTCACGGGGCGCGTGGTGAGGAAGGCGTCCGTGGCCTCCCTCGAGGACGCCTATTTCCCGCTCCGGCCCCTGGTCCCCTTCGCCGAGGTGGTGCACGACCGGATCAACCTCGAGATCATGCGCGGCTGCCCGCACCGCTGCCGCTTCTGCCACGCCGTGAGCTTCAAGAACCGGCTCCGCTTCCGCCCCGTGGAGCAGCTCATGCGGCAGGCCGAGGAGCTCTACGGCGCCACGGGCTACGACGAGATCGCCCTCACCTCGCTCTCGAGCGGCGACTACCCGCACATCCACGAGCTCATGACCCGCCTGAACGCCCGCTTCAAGCAGCGGCGCGTGAGCGTCTCGCTCCCCTCGCTCCGGGTGGACGACAAGCTGGCCGAGCTCCCCGCGCTGATGACGTCCGTGAGGAAGGGCGGCTTCACCATCGCCCCCGAGGGCGGCTCGGAGGAGTTCCGCAAGATCATCCGCAAGCCCATCCTGGACGCCGACCTCATGGCCACCGTCAAGGCGGCCTTCAAGGAGGGCTGGAACCACGTGAAGATGTACTTCATGATCGGCTTCCCCATGGAGAAGCAGTCCGATGTGGACGCCATCATCGAGACGGCGCGACGGGTCTCGCGCGCGGCGAAGGACGTGCGCGGGCAGAACGCGGACGTCAACGTCACGATCTCCCCGCTCATCCCCAAGCCGCATACCGCGTTCCAGTTCTGCGGCCAGCGGGAGCTCGCGTACGTCCAGGAGACCGAGAAGAGGCTCTCGGCGCTAGCCCGCGGGTCGCGCATCCACCTCAAGGCCCACGATCCCCGGAAGTCGTACATCGAGGGGGTCTTCGCCCGGGGCGACCGGAAGCTCTCCGCCGCCCTCGTGGAGGCCCGGAAGCAGGGCTCGC
>JAHFOZ010000646.1 GCA_023261405.1 Planctomycetota bacterium | reverse complement strand
AGGTCGTCCTTGTCGACGCCGCGCAGGAGGATGCCGACGTTGTCACCGGCCTGGCCCGTCTCCAGTTCCTTGTTGAACATCTCGACGCCCGTGACGACGCTCTTCCTCGTCTCGCGCAATCCGACGATCTCGCAATCCTCGCCCACCTTCACGACGCCGCGCTCGATGCGGCCCGTCCCCACGGTGCCGCGGCCCTTGATCGAGAAGACATCCTCGATCTGCATGAGGAAGGGCTTGTCCACCTCGCGCACCGGGAGCGGGATGTGCTCGTCCAGCGCCTTGAGGAGCTCAAGGATCGGTTTGATGGCGACCGGGTCCTTGGGGTTCTGCAGCGCGGCGAGCGCCTGGCCGCGGATCACGGGGGTCTTCTTCCCGTCGAACCCGTGTTTGGTGAGGAGGTCGCGGACCTCCTCCTCCACCAGGTCGAGCAGGTCCTTGTCATCCACGAGGTCGACCTTGTTGAGGAAGACGACCATCGAGGGCACCTGCACCTGCCGGGCCAGGAGAACGTGCTCCTTCGTCTGGGGCATGGGACCGTCGGCCGCGCTCACCACGAGGATGGCGCCGTCCATCTGGGCCGCGCCCGTGATCATGTTCTTGATGTAGTCGACGTGGCCCGGGCAATCGATGTGCGCGTAGTGGCGCTTCTCGGACTCGTACTCGACGTGGGAGATCGCGATCGTGATGATCTTGGACGGGTCGCGCCGGCCGTCCTTCTCGGACGCCTTGGCGATCTCGTCGTAGGAGCGGAACGTGCCGTTCCCCTGGCTCGCCGCCACCGCGGTGATCGCGGCGGTGAGCGTCGTCTTGCCGTGATCGATGTGGCCGATCGTGCCGACGTTGACGTGGGGCTTGGTACGCTTGAACTTTTCCTTCGCCATGGTCGAGTCTCCCTCCTAGTTATCTCAGTCCGCTCTTCGAGTCCTCTGGGCTGCGCCCATCCAGGTGGAGCTGGGGACGGGACTTGAACCCGCGACCTCGTCCTTACCAAGGACGTGCTCTACCTGACTGAGCTACCCCAGCGGCCTTGCGGGAGTCGGATCCACCGTCGACAGCGCGGCCAGTTGTCCCTCATGTCCCTCATAATGTCGCGTGATGGGTAATCGGCAGGGCGGGTAACCGGTCCCTCGATCAGGGGAAAATTATAGCAATCGGCATGCCATAGTCAAGCACCTTGACCCATTTTTCGAAAAAAGTTTTCGGGCGGGACGAGTCGCCCCCCCTGCTGCGACACCCGATTGGCATCCGGCCCGGAGCCGCGCGCGGTGACGGGCCCGGCAACGGCCTGAGCCTCGGTGCGGCCATCAAGGCTGGAGCGGGGGACGGGATTCGAACCCGCGACAACCAGCTTGGAAGGCTGGTGTTCTGCCCCTGAACTACCCCCGCGTACGTTCACCGAGGAAGCCCGTCCATCGCCCCTCCTTCGCCCCGCCCCGGGGCTGGGCTTCGGAGGGCATCCTCCGATCTTGCGGTCACTCCGCTCCGGCGAGCGGAGGCTGGTGGGCTGGGAGGGATTTGAACCCCCGAAGGCGTGAGCCAACAGATTTACAGTCTGCCCCCTTTGGCCACTTGGGTACCAGCCCGGTTCTCGAGATCCTGGATCGCCCCCCCTCCGTCCTCATCCAGGGGTGTAGCGGGGACATTCCAGTCGCACGAGTTCCCGTTTGCCAAACTGAAGGAGGCTGGAGCTGGCGGCCGGACTTGCACCGGCAACCGCCGGTTTACAAAACCGGAGCTCTACTGTTGAGCTACGCCAGCGTTGCGGGCTGATTCTAGGAGGGCCCCGGAGGAGGGTCAAGCGAATTCACCGGGCGCTCGAATGTCGGGAGAAACTCGCTTGACCCAAGCGTCTAATCATGTAGGATTGACCCCCGACAAGAGGAGCCGAAATGGGCACTTCAGGATATAGCTTCGGCGGACGGCTTTTCCTGGCCATCCTCGCGGCCCTCATCCTCGGATACGGGTGGGCGTGCGTGGAGGAGGGCCGGAGCCCGCTGGCGATCCTGAAGCTGTTCGAAACCAAGGAGCACGCCCCGCCGCCGCCCCCCGCCCGGCCGCCTGACATCGCGAAGAAGTCCCCCCTCCCCACGCCCC
>JAHFOZ010000305.1 GCA_023261405.1 Planctomycetota bacterium | reverse complement strand
CCTCTACGAGCACGAGAAGGTCTTCTCGCAGATGCTCGGCTACCAGCTCACCCCGGACGGGAAGAACCACCCGATCACGAACTTCAAGGAGTTCAAGGGCGACCGCGAAAAGAACCTCGAGCACTGGGAGGACCGCGCCCCGCCCCGCGACGGGATGGTGGGCATCCGCTGGTTCCAGCGCATCAAGAAGCTCAAGGCGGGCGCCTCCCCCCTCGTGGAGATCACCGGAATCCAGGGCGAAACCGCCCGCCCGCCCCTCTTCGTCACCCAGCACGCGGGCCGAGGCCGCGTCTTCTGGAGCGCCACCGACGAGACCTGGCTCTGGCGCTACCTCGTGGGCGACTACCCCTGGTTCTACCCCTTCTGGCAGCAGGCCATGTACTGGACCCGCGAGGGAAAGCTCCTCGGCGCCCGCCGCTATCGCATCAATGTGGACAAGGAACGCTACACCCGCGGCGAGCCCGTCAAGATCTACGCCTCCGCCTATGACGAGAAGTTCGAGCTCAAGCAGGACGACAAGATCGAGGTCTTCCTCGACCCGCCCTCCGGCGACGTCCTCAACCGCGTGAAGATCGTGCTCGACCGGGACAAGACGCGCCCCGGCTACTACGAGGGCGCCCACACGCCCGCCGGCACGGGCCTCTACAAGCTCTGGGCGGGCGAGGAGGACGAGTCCACCCGCGCGTCCACCAAGTTCACTGTCTTCATCCCCGACCGGGAGGACGACGAGCCGATCCTCGACGTGAAGACCCTCCGCGAGCTGGCCGAGAAATCCTACGCCGGCGCCTTCTTCCCCATCGACGAGGTGGACAAGCTCAACGTCGTCGTCAAGGAGAGCAAGAACCACCTCCGCCAGACCCGGGAGGACGAGCTCTGGGACTCGCCCCTGGTCTACCTGGTCTTCGCCCTGCTGATGACCTCCGAGTGGGTGCTCCGCAAGATCTTCAGAATGCTGTAGCCATGCCGACCGTACGTACTCCCCGCGTCCCGCAGGTGCGGCTTCCCAGGTCCGTCGCCAGGGCCGCGGCCTTCGCCCTGGCCCTGCTGGGGGCCTTCCCCGGGGCGGCCTCCCAGTACTTCGACCCGCAAGTCCGGAACCCATGGGCCGTGGGAGGCACAAGGGGCCCCGGACCTCTGCGGCTCAGGACGCAGGACGAGGACCCGCAGAACGAGGGGATGCGCAATACCGCGCTGCTCAAGCTGCATCCGGTGCTCGACCAGCTCGTCGTGCGCACGACGTCCCTCGTCGCGGAGGGGCGCTATGCCGAGGCCCTGGCGATTTTCGAGGAATCCCTGGAGCAGCACCCCGACTCGCTGGTGCCCCTGGACCCGGAGCGGGCGGTCAGCGTCCGCGACTACGTTCACTCCAGGATCCTCCTGTGGCCGGAGGAGGGGCAGGCCCTCCACCGCCGGCGGGTCGATCCCCTCGCGGAGCACGCCTTCGAGGCCGCCAAGCGCCTGGGCGACGCGGACGCCCTGGAGCACGTCGCGGAGCAGTACCCTTTCAGCTCGCACGCGGACGACGCCCTCGCCGCCGCGGCGGCCCTCCGCTTCGATGCCGGCCAGGACGAGCGCGCCGCCGACCTGCTGGAGCGGCTCCTGGACCTTCCCTCGGACATCCCCGAATCCCTGACGATGGCGCGCCTGGGGCTCGCCCTCTCCCGCGCCGGCCGGAAGTCCAGGGTCGAGGACCTCGCGCGCCGCGCGGCCCGAGGGCCGGCGAACGCCAGGGTCCAGGTGGGCGGCCAGGAGACGAAGCTGGGGGCCCACCTGGCGGCCCTGGCGAAGGGCACGCGCGAGGGACGCCCGCCGCCGCCGCCCCTCCAGGTCCCCTCGTGGGAGACGATCGGCGGCGCGCCCTCGGGCGCCGGCCTCGCGGAATCCGGCGTGGGGCTGGGGCCGCTCGCCTGGGGGCTCTCCATCGGCGTCTCCCGCTACGACGCCGACGACGACTTCGGGATGCGCCGCGGTTCCGCCCTCGCCCTGACGCCCGGCTTCCGGCCCCTCTTTCCCGTGGTCTCGGACGGCATCCTTTACGTCCACAACGAGAACGTCCTCTACGCCCTCTCGTTCGCCTCCCGGGAGCCTGAGCTCCTCTGGCAGTTCGTGGCGCCGGAGCGCGGCGGCGGCGCGGTGATGTTCGACGACCGGCTCACCTACACCACCTCGGTCTCCGAGGGTCGCGTCTTCGCGAACCTCCTCACGGCCGTGGACTCCCCGGAGGACCGGCTGAGCTACGTGCGCGTCAAGTTCCCCTTCCCGCGGCGCGCGCTCTTCGCCTTCGACGCCTACACGGGCGCGGTCCTCTGGAGGGTGGGCGGCAAGCCCCGGGCGCAGACCCTGGAGGAGAACGCCACCTTCGCCGGGGCGCCCACGCCGGACGGAGACCGGCTCTACGTGGGGGCGGTGAGGCAGGTCTTGCCCACGGATCCCTTCGAGCACCACGTCCTCTGCCTGGAGGCCTCGACGGGCAAGATCCTCTGGTCCTCCTTTGTCGCCTCGGGCGGCACGGAGATCAACCTCTTCGGGAACCCCACCCGCGAGTCCCTGGGCTCGCCCGTCTCCGTCTCCGGGGACTCGGTGTTCTACGTGACCAACCACGGGGCGGCCGCGGCGCTCGACAAGCGCAGCGGCCGGGTCCGCTGGACCTACCGCTACCGCCAGGTCCGCATCAACCCCACCCGGAGCGTGTATGTCCACAAGAACCCCCTGCAGTGGGTGAACTCTCCCCCGCTCCTGGCCGAAGGGGTCGCCGTCGTGACGCCCACGGACTCCGAATACCTTTTCGCGCTGGATGCGGGCACCGGCGAGCTCCGCTGGAAGGTCGGCCGCAGCGATCACCGCTACGTTTATGGGGCGCGGGGAGGCACGCTCGCCCTGGGCGGGGAGCGCCTCGAGCTCCGCGACCTCAAGACCGGAAAGCTCGCCGCGCCGCCCGTGGGGGACGAACTCTCCGGGACCGGCCGCGGCGTCGTGGCCGAGGACGGCATCTACGTCCCCGGCCGGGACCGCCTCCGGAAGGTCCGCTGGGACGGTTCCTGGGATGAGGCGCATTCGAAACCCTGGCCGCCTGGAACGGTGGAAGGCGGAAACCTTCTCGTGGTCGACGGCGCCGTGGTGCTCGCCACCCAGGATGCGGTGAAAGTCTGCTTCGACCGGCGCGACCAGGAGCAGGCCATCCGGGCCGAGCTCGAGAAGCATCCGGACGATCCCGCGGTCCTCTACCGGGGGGCATTGCGCTTTCTCCAGTCGGGCGCGCCCGGGGAGGCGGCCAGGCTTTTCGCCCGGGTGGCGGAACGGACCTTGAAATCCGCGCGCCCCGAGGATGAGCGGTTGGGCCGGGCCGCGCGGAAGCGTCTCTACGCGGTTTCGATGAGCATGGCCCGGACCGACCTGGATGCGGGAAAACCCGAGGCGGCGGCCGGGCGGCTACGGGCGGCCCTGGAGTCGGCCCCCGACCCGGCCTCGCGCGTGGAGGCGGCGCTGCTCCTGGGCCGGATCCACCTGGCGCTCAAGGACGCCCCGAAGGCGATCGCGGAGTACCAGCGGCTGCTCCAGGATCAGGGCGACGAGGTGGTGGGCGGGGTCAAGGTCTCCGAGCTGGCGCGCGATGCCGTGGCGGAAGCCCTGCGCCGCGCGGGCGCCGAGGTCTACGCGCCCTGGGAGGAGGAGGCCCGCCGGAAGCTCGAGGCGGCGCGGCGGGAAGGGTCGGCCGACGCCCTGGCGGCCGTGTTCCGCGGATACCCCAACAGCCGGGCGGCCGAGGCGGCGCTCATCGAGGCGGCGGCCGTGAACGGGCGCCTGGGGAGGGCGGACGAAGAGGTGGCGCTCCTCCGGCAGTTCCTCCGGGAGTTTCCGGCCTCGGGGCAGGGCCCCGAGGCGCAGGCGGCCCTCGTGCGGGCCCTGGAGAAGAAGGGCTACCACGCGAGCGCGCGCGCATTCCTCCGGCGGCTGGCCCGCCTGCCCGCGGAGGTGCAGGTGGGCGGCGACGACGGCGCCCGCATCGCGGCGCGCGAGTTTGCCGAGCGCCGGCTCAAGAGCCCCGCCTACGCGCCGGGCTCCTCCACGGCTCCCCTGCCGGCCTTCTCGCCGCCCCTCACGAAGATCTTCCAGTACACCGAGTCGGTGGCCCGCGAAGGGGCCCCGCTCCGCGCGGCGGGTAAGCCGCCCCCCGGGACGGCCCAGCTCCTCCTCATGAACTATGGCGACGCGGTGAAGGCTCTCGACGTGGGGGGGAAGCGTGGCGAGGCGTGGAGGTACGGCCTCGGTTCGGGGCTCCGATTCGCCACCTGGATCGAGGACGGGCTCCTGCTGGCGGAGGAGCGGAGTGTCGCGTGCCTCGACCCGCAGGACGGCTCGGTGAAATGGAGGTTCGAGTCGCGCACGCCGATGAGGGGCTTCGCCCTCTCGGGCCCCATGCTCTACTACCTCTCCATCGACCCGGTGAACGCGAACGCCTCGGCGGTGGGGGCGCTGGACGCGCAACGGGGGGTCGCCGCGTGGTGGCAGACGTTCGAGGGGGTGGCCTCCTCCCGGGTCCATGCGGCGGGCGAAACCGTCGTCTTCACCGCCGTCTCGCCGAACCGCATCCATGTCTTCGAGGCGGACACGGGGCGGCGGCTGCAGTCGGCGGCCTCGTACTCGGCCGGGCTCACGGCGCAGGTGGTGCATGCGACGGACGACCTGCTGGTGCTCCATTCGGAACAGCGCTTCCTGGAGGGGTACGAGCTGCCTTCGGGGACTCTCAAGTGGCGCGTGAGCCTGGACCGCTCGACGACGCGGGCGGTGGAGGCGGGGGCCTCGGGGATGGTCATCCTGGGAAGCCGCAGGACCGGCCCGGCGGCGCGGGAGGAGGTCTTCCTGGCGGTGGTGGACTACCGGACGGGCAAGATCGTCCGGATGCAGGAGCGCCTCGAGGTGGCCGACCCGCGGTTCCTGATGCTGGAGGGGGACACGGCCTACATCCTCTCGCGGGACCCGGACCGCTCGATCCGGCTCTTCTGCGTGGGGCTGGAGGACCTGGCGGTCCGCTGGGGGGCGAACCTGGGGGAGAAGGAGGCCACGCTCCTCCCGCCGGCCCTGGCGAAGGAACACCTGCTGGTGGTCACGTTCGAGAGCGGGGCGGAGAACAAGTACGCCTACGGCGGGCTGCTCCTTGATAAAGCCGGGAGGGTGGTGCAGAATATCAAGAGCGGATTCCTGTTCGAGCGGCCGCCCACCTACGGGGTGGCCAACGACCAGTTGATCTTCAGCGTAGATACGAAGGTGGACGTGCACCGGTGAACAGGCTCTTTCTCGTCCTGGGCGGTGTGGCCCTGAGTGCGGGGCCGGGGTCTGGGTCCTCCCTTCCGGCGGCCCCCCCTCAGGACGCCCCCGTCGAGATCTACAAGGGCGACTTCACGGCCAAGGTCCGGGAAGGCGTGGATCGGGGCCTCGCCTGGCTGGTCTCCCGCCAGAACCCGAACGGATCCTGGACCAACAAGGTGGGGTACAAGCTCTACGACGACTACCATGGCGAGGAGAACGAGTCCGTCGATGTGACGGCGCTGGCCTGCATGGCGCTGGTCTCCGCGGGGAACGTGCCGGGCCGCGGAAGGTACGGGCGGAACGTGGCGCGGGGGGTCCAGTGGCTCCTCTCGAAGGTCCGCGACGAGGACGGCTACATCACCCATGCCGGCTCGCGCATGTACAGCCACGCGTTCGCCACGCTCTTCCTGGCGGAGATCTACGGGATGACGCGCCAGGCGGACATCAAGTCCAAGCTCAAGCGCGCGGTGGAGCTGATCGTGAATTCCCAGAACCGCGAGGGGGGCTGGCGCTACCAGCCGATCCCCGTGGATGCGGACCTGTCGGTGACGGTCTCGACGCTGCAGGCGCTCCGGGCGGCCCGGAACGTAGGGATCACGGTTCCGCTCGACACGCTCCAGAAGGCGACGCTTTACGTCCAGCGCTGCGCCTCCACGAGGGGCTACAGCTACCAGAGCGGCGCCGAGAACCAGCAGCCCAACGACACGCGCATCTCCTTCGCGCTCACGGCGTGCGGGGTCGTGTCGATGTACAGTGCGGGCCACTACGACACGCCCCAGGTGCGCCAGGCGCTCCGCCAGCTCCCGACCTGGCGGCACACGCTGATCCCGGCGAAGCTGCACTACTATTACGGGCACTATTACGGGGTCCAGGCCATGTACATGGCGGGGGGGGAGTACTGGGCCGGCTACTACCCCGCCGTGAGCCAGCAGATCCTGAGCCAGCAAAGGGCGGATGGCCACTGGGAGGATGACGTGGGGCGGACCTACGCCACAGCCATGGCCTGCGTGGTGCTCCAGATGCCCTGCGAGTACCTGCCCATTTTTCAGAAATAGCGCTGTAACAAGGCCCCGGTTTCGGGGTATAATATTGCCGGGAAGTACGAAGCACCCTGCGATTTATGGCTAGACGGACAGCTGGGGTTCAGGCCTCCGGGCCTTCATGCCGATTCATACCCTGTCTTCATGGAATTGCACCGAATGACCGCGTCCTCTGACCTCTCGTCCCTCGGGTCCTTCGTCACCGCCCTGGACGAGCTCTGGAACAAGGGACAGCTCCGGGACCTCGAATCAGATCTCGACTGTTTCATCCG
>JAHFOZ010000304.1 GCA_023261405.1 Planctomycetota bacterium | reverse complement strand
ATCATGCGTAACCTTCCGAAACTCAAAGACTTCGTGGTGCAGGCCATGTTCACCCACGGCCGCAGGGACAACACGGACGAAAAATCCGTGGTAGACTGGATACAGGCGATCAAGCGGGTGAAGCCCCTGTCCGTCCAGGTCTACAGCGTCGATCGTTTCCCGGCGGACAAAAAGATCACCAAGGTCGATCGCGGGTTGCTCGAAGAGATCGCCCAAGCCCTGACGGAGCAGACCGGCATTCCTTCGGAGGTCTTCTAGGGCCGGATCGGAGGGTGGCCATGGCGGAGATGCGGGAAAAGGACGGGCTGATCACGCCGCAGTGGCTCATCACGGCCCGGAAGAGACGCGCCAGGTTCATCCTGAGGGTGGCCATAGTCTTCGCGCTCTTCAGCGTGCTGGCCTTCTGGGCCATTCCCGCCCTGGTTTCAAAGAGCAACGAATTGATCAAGGAAGTGGGCGGTGGGAAGCTTCCGGCACATGTGAATCTGATCGTGGGGATGGCCAGCGCGTTCAAGGCATTCTGGGTCGTCATCTCGATCGGGTGCGGCATTTCGGTCGTCCTGGCGCTGGTGGGCAAGATCGACAGCCTCCTCCCCGCCGCCAATATCATCCTCCTCCTGGTGGCCGTGGGCGTGATCATCTTCACGTTCTATGTTTTTATCCTCCCCCTCACGATCCTGACTAATATCCGTCGTTGAGTGCTTGAAAGCCCCCTCCCCAGACGATATAGTTCACGCATCGGGTGGGGGGTAGTGAGCGCTCCCTGCGCCAACCTATGCTGCTGAAGCACGCGGAACAGGCCCCCTAATACCGGGGCTTTTTTTTTATTGGAGACCCCATGACGCCCCCTTCGGCCTCCAACGTCGCGGCGCCCCGGAAGCAGGAGACCCTCGACCAGGTCACCATCCGGTTCGCGGGCGACTCGGGCGACGGCATGCAGGTGACCGGAGGTCATTTCACCAACACCTCGGCGGTGCTCGGGAACGACCTGTCCACGTTCCCCGACTTCCCGGCCGAGATCCGTGCCCCCGCCGGATCGCTTCCGGGCGTGTCGGGCTTCCAGATCCAGTTCTCCTCGAAGGACATCCATACGCCCGGCGACCGGCCGGACGTGCTCGTGGCCTTCAACCCCGCGGCCCTCAAGGTCAACCTCAGCGACATGCCCGACAACTCCGTCATCATCGTCAATTCCGATTCCTTCGGCGAGGTCGACCTCAAGAAGGCCGGCTGCAAGACCAACCCCCTCGAGGACGGGACCCTCGACAAGTTCCAAGCCTACAAGATTCCCATCACCGAGCTCACGATGAAGGCCCTCGAGAGCATCAAGTTCAAGGAGAAGGACAGGCCCAACAAGGAGCGGAACAAGAACTTCTTCGCGCTGGGCATCCTCTACTGGATTTACAGCCGCCCGCTCGACACCACGATGAAGACCATCGAGCGCAATTTCGCCAAGAAGAGCAACGCCGACCGGCCCATCGTGCTGGCCGCCCAGACCGCGCTCAAAGCCGGCCATGCCTACGCGGAGGCCACCGAGCTCTTCCGTTCACAGTACACCGTGGCCCCCGCGAAGTACGAGCCGGGGACCTACCGGAACATCGCGGGCAACCAGGCCATCGCGCTGGGCCTCGTCGCCGCCTCGAAGCTCTCGGGGCTCCAGCTTTTCTACGGCAGCTATCCCATCACCCCCGCCAGTTCCATCCTCGAGGAACTCTCCCAACGAAAGGCGTTTGGAGTGAAGACCTTCCAGGCCGAGGACGAGATCGCGGCCGTGACCGCCGCGATCGGCGCCTCGTTCGCCGGCGCGCTCGCCGTCACGGGCACCAGCGGCCCCGGCGTGGCCCTCAAGAGCGAGGCCATCAACCTGGCCGTCATGACCGAGCTTCCTCTCGTCATCGTGGACATCCAGCGCGGCGGGCCCTCGACGGGCCTCCCCACCAAGACGGAGCAGGCCGACCTGCTGCAGGCGATGTACGGCCGGAACTCGGAGTCCCCGGTCGCCATTTTGGCGCCGTCCTCGCCCGCCGAGTGCTTCACCATGGCCATCGAGGCCTGCCGCATCGCCATCAAGTACATGACCCCCGTCTTCCTGCTCTCGGACGGCTACCTCGCCAACGGCGCCGAGCCCTGGAAGATCCCGGAGCCGTCCTCCCTGCCCAAGATCGAGGTGAAGTTCAGGACCGAGAAGGAAGGGTTCGCACCCTACCTCCGCAACGAGGTGACCCTTTCCCGCGAATGGGCCATCCCCGGAACCCCGGGCCTCGAGCATCGCATCGGCGGCATCGAGAAGAGCCACATCCAGGGAAACGTCAACTACGACGCGGAGAACCACGACTTCATGTGCCGCATCCGCGCCGCCAAGATCCAGCGGATCGCGCAGGACATCCCAGAGCTCAAAGTCCACGGCCCGCAGGACGCCACCACGCTCGTCATCGGGTGGGGCTCCACCTACGGGGCCATCCGCGCCGCGGTGGAGGATTGCCAGGCACGCGGTCTCAAGGTGGCCCGGGCCCATGTGCGCCACCTCAACCCGTTCCCGGCCAATCTGGGCAAGGTCCTCTCCCGCTACAAGAAGGTCCTTGTGCCCGAGATGAACCTCGGGCAGTTCCTCTTCCTCCTGCGCGCGAAGTTCCTGGTGGACGCCAAGGGCGTCAACAAGGTGCAGGGGAAGCCTTTCATGATTTCCGAGCTGATCGAAGTGATCGAGAAGGAGGCCCGCTGATGGTCGCCCCCAGCCAGCCCCAGACGTCGCCCCAGCCCCCTCGCAAGTACACCAAGATCGACTTCCAGACGGACCAGGAGGTCCGCTGGTGCCCGGGCTGCGGGGACTACGCGATCCTGAACGTGGCCCAGCAGGTCTTCGCCCAGCTCGGCTTCCCCAAGGAGAAGATGGTGATGGTGTCGGGCATCGGCTGCTCGAGCCGCTTCCCGTATTACGTGAACACCTACGGGTTCCACACCATCCACGGCCGCGCCCCCGCGGTCGCCACGGGCGTGAAGCTGGCCAACCCCGAGCTCCAGGTCTGGGTGGCCACGGGCGACGGCGACGCGCTCTCGATCGGCGGGAACCACTTCATGCACGCGCTGCGCCGCAATATCGACATCAAGATCCTGCTCTTCAACAACCGGATTTACGGTCTCACCAAGGGCCAGTATTCCCCCACGAGCGTGCTCGGCACGATCAACGACAAGACCGCGCCCTTCGGGACCGTGGACCAGCCCCTCAATCCGATCTCCCTCTCCCTGGCCTCGGAGGCCACCTTCGTGGCCCGGTCGGTGGACGTCTATGCCAAGCGCCTGATGGACATTCTCAAGAAGGCCGCCGAGCACAAGGGGTCGGCTTTCATCGAGATCTACCAGAACTGCAACATCTACAACGACAAAGCGTTCGACGACTTCACGGACCGCCCCTTCCGTGACGACCGGAACGTCATGCTGGAGCATGGCAAACCCCTGATCTTCGCCCAGGGCAAGAAGGGAATCAGGCTCAACGGCCTGAAGCCGGAGGTCGTGACGCTGGGGGAGAACGGGATCACCGAGAAGGACCTCATCGTCCACGACGAGCACAACCCTTCTCTCGCCTACCTGCTCTCGCGTCTCAACCATCCGAACTTCCCCGAGCCGATCGGGGTCTTTCGAAACGACCGGATGCCCTCTCTCGACGAGCGGCTGGAGAACCAGATCGCCGACGTGAAGAAGGCCAAGGGGGAAGGCGACCTCCGGAAGCTCCTCTTCGCCGGCGACATGTGGGAGGTCAAGTAAAAGGGCGCCCCGAACCCCCCAGACAAGAAACACCTCCGCACCCGCGGGGGCGTTTTTTGCCGACCTTGACTCCGCGAGGGTCAAGCCTATAATCGTGGGTCCATGTCCGAGAAGGAAACGCTCTCCCGCCTCGAGCTGCGCGATCACGTGGCCGGGATCCTCCGCCTCCTGGGGGAGGACCCGTCCCGCGAGGGGCTGGCCCGCACCCCCGAGCGCGTCGAGAAGACCCTCAAGTACGTGACGAAGGGGTACACGCAGGACCCGGCGGAGATCCTCCGCAGTGCCGTGTTCGAGGAGAGCGACTACGACGAGATGGTGATCGTCAAGGACATCGAGGTCTTCTCCCTCTGCTAGCACCATCTCCTTCCCTTCTTCGGGAAATGCCACGTGGCGTATCTCCCGGACCGGAAGATCGTGGG
Organism: Planctomycetota bacterium; assembly: GCA_023261405.1. Taxonomy (GTDB): domain Bacteria; phylum Planctomycetota; class MHYJ01; order MHYJ01; family JACPRB01; genus JACQFK01. The sequence continues at coordinate 2,444 of JAHFOZ010000304.1, read as the reverse complement.
GCTCTCCAAGATCCCCCGCGTGGTGGAGTGCTTCGCGCGGAGGCTCCAGGTGCAGGAGCGGCTCACCACGCAGATCGCCAAGCTGATCGAGAAGACGCTGAACCCCAAGGGCGTGGCGGTGGTCGTGGAGGCCTTCCACCTGTGCGTCATGATGCGCGGCGTGGAGAAGCAGAACGCCCACATGATCACCAGCTCGATGCGCGGGCGCTTCCGCAGCGACCCGAGGACCCGGGAGGAGTTCCTGGACCTCATCCGCCGGCCCAAGCCCCTGTAGGGGGAAGGGCGCGACCCCGTGGACCGACTTCAGGAACCGAATCGATAGAGGAGGGTTTCATGGCGACGCTCGTAGGGCAGAAGGCACCGGCCTTCAAAGCCCAGGCTTTCGTGAAGGGCGAGATCAAGGAGATCAAGCTCGAGGACTACAAGGGGAAGTGGCTGCTGCTGTTCTTCTACCCGCTGGACTTCACGTTCGTCTGACCCACGGAGATCAACGCCTTCTCCGACAGTCTGTCGGACTTCCAGCAGCGCGGCGCCGAGGTCGTGGCCGTCTCATGCGACAGCCAGTACTCGCACAAGGCCTGGGCGGAGGTGCCCCGCAACAAGGGCGGCATCCAGGGGGTTCAGATTCCCGTGGCTTCGGACTTCACCAAGACGATCGCCCGGGACTACGGCGTCCTCTTCGAGGCCAACCAGATCTCCCTCCGAGGCACCTTCATCATCAACGCCGAGGGGACCATCCTCTCCGAGTCGGTCAACTTCTTCCCGGTGGGCCGGAACGTCGAGGAAGCCCTGCGCCTCATCGATGCCTTCCAGGCCGCGGCCCAGGGGGTCGTCTGCCCCATCAACTGGACCAAGGGCAAGGAGGCGATCAACCCCAAGGAGGCGTCCAAGTACTTCGAGAAGGTGAAGTGAATTGACGATCGGATCATTGAGCCATTGACGATTTGACGGGTTTCCCCCTCCGTCCCCCCCCCCGGGGAAGGAGGGGGGACCCTCAATCGTCAATGATGCAGTCGTCAATGGGAGAATCCCCCCGGGTTGACCTCCACACCCATACCACCCGCTCGGACGGGAACGCGGCGCCCCAGGAGTTGGTCCGGCTGGCCCTGGAAGCCGGCCTGGACGTCCTCGCGGTGACCGATCATGACGCCGTCGAGGCGATCCCCGAATGCGCGGCCGCCGCGAAGGGGACCGCCCTCCGGATCCTCCCGGGCATCGAGATGTCCGCCCTCTTCGAGGGGAGGGACGTTCATGTGCTCGGATACGGCCTGGACACGGAGTCCCCGGAGCTCCTGGCACGGCTCGGGGCGCTGCACGAAAACCGGCGGGAGCGGGTGCGACGCATCTGCGCGAAGCTGCAGGCCCTCGGGGCGGCGGTCGAGGCTTCCGAAGTCCTGTCCGAGGCGGGCGGGAAGTCGGTGGGGCGGCGGCACGTGGCCCGGGCGCTCCTGAAGCGGGGCCTGGTGCGCACGATCGATGAAGCCTTTCGAAGATTCCTGGCGGAGGGATCCCCCGCCAACGTCCCCGCACAGGAGCTGACCCCTCGCGACGCCTCGGACCTGATCCTCCGCCACGGGGGGATCCCGGTCCTGGCCCATCCCGGCTTCCTGGACGACAACGCGCTCGTCGAGCGCATCCTGGACGCCGCGCCCTTCCGCGGGATCGAGGTCTTCCACCATTACAACTCCGCCACCAAGCACCTCTCGTACCTGGAGATGGCCCTGCGCCGGAACCTCCTGGTCACCGGGGGCTCCGATTTTCATGCCGACGAACACGCGCACAACGCCCCCCTGGGAGCCAGCGTGTGCCCCCCCGCGCACTGGAAAGATTTGGAAATGCGCCTGGGGGCGCAGTAGACTTTCACATCCCCATGGAGCCCGACGACCAGGACGACCCCCTCATCGGAACCAAGCTCGGCCCCTGCCGCATCGAGAAACGCCTGGCGGCCGGGGGCATGGGCGTGGTCTACCGGGCGCACCACGCCAGCATGGACGAGGATGTGGCGGTGAAGATTCTGGCCCCGTCCCTCTCATGCGACCAGGAGTACGTCAACCGCTTCTTCCGCGAGGCCGGCGCCGCGGGGCAGATCGACCACCCCAACGTCGTGCGGGTGATGGATGTGGGGAAGCAGGAGGACAAGTACTACCTGATCATGGAGTACGTCGCGGGCGAGACGCTCGACCAGACGATCGACCGCGAGCGCCGCATCTCCCTGGAGCGGGCGTCGCGGCTCATCCGTGACGTCGCCGCCGGGCTCGCCGCGGCGCACCGCGCGGGGATCATCCACCGCGACGTCAAGCCCGGCAACATCATCATCTCCCGGGACGGCAGGCCCCATCTCACCGACTTCGGCCTTGCGAAGCTTGCCGATACGCGCCGGGGGCTCACGGTCGAGGGGACCTTCCTGGGGACGCCGGAGTACGCTTCTCCGGAGCAGGTTGAGG
>JAHFOZ010000303.1:3736-6653 GCA_023261405.1 Planctomycetota bacterium | reverse complement strand
GTCCCCATGGAACCGCTGGATGGCCCGAAGGCCGGCACCCAGGGGATCAGCGTCGTCGAACCCTTAGCGGTTCAGTCAGGCGTCCGAACTACCGGCCGAACCGCTGATCCACAGCCTGCTTCCAGGCCCCCTGGCTTTTCCCCCCGTCCCCGGGGAAGCCCGCATGCTGCACCAGCCAGATCGTGATGAGACCGCGCTTCGGATCGATCGACATGTTCGTCGCCAGCGCGCCGCCGTGGCCGAAGCCGCCCCCGCCTGTCGACCAACCCAGGCCGTAGGCGTCCTTCAGCGCCTCGGGGGTCTGTTTCGTGGTCATCCGCCGGATGGCGTCCTCGGAGGCATGAGGGAAGAAGAACAGGCATGATCCCAGGGCTGGACGGCGCTCAGGCGGGCGCGCCGCCGAGTCGGCGTGGGATGAGCTCAAGGGCGCCGAGCCGGAGGGTCAGCGGTACCGGATTTCCCATCGAATGGGCGGGAAACATGGTACCACTCTACATCATGGATGTGAATCCGCCCGAGTACAACCGGGATCTCCTGGCGCAACTGGACCGGGAGCAGGAGCGGATTCTGGACGAGAGCGAGTGGATGCGCCGCGACGATGAAGCGGAAGCGTTTGCGAAGCGAGCCGAGAGGGAGTTGCGGGCAAGCCTCGGCGGGATGATCCCCGCGAACGCCGTCCGTGCGATTTTCCCGGCCAACACGGACCCGCTTGCGCCCCAGGAACCATCCCGCAGGGCGCAATTCGCACAGCATCTGGCCACGATGGCGGAGGGAGCGGTCCTGGATCGCGAGCGGCTCGTGACCGAGCCCGCGGTCGCCGAACCCCCGGCGAATGGGCGGGAAACCCTCTCCACGCGCGCGTGCGCCGCTTGCCGGGGGGGATGCTGCAGGGCGGGGGGCGAGCACGCCTATCTGACGGAAGAGACGATCGCCCGGTCTCTGGAGGCTCATCCGGACTGGACGCTCGCGCAGGTCATGGATTCCTACCTGAGGCACATCCCTGCAGTGACTTACCTGAACTCGTGCATCTACCACGCGGCTACGGGATGCGGGCTCCCCAGAGAGCTGCGGTCATCGACGTGCAACCGCTACCAGTGCGTGAAGCTGATCAAACTCCGCGCCATCCTCCCCGAGAACAACCCCTCGCCGGTCCTCGCGCTGATGTTCGACCGTGGACAATGGGCACGCACGGCGCTGCTCGACGAAAGCGGCGTCAGAATCCTGGCGGAAGAGATGCCTCGAGTCCTTCCGGAATAGACCTCCCCGCCCGCCGGTCGCCGCGTCGACGGCGTCGCTGAACGAGCCGTTCCTGAAGTCCTCGGCCCCCATCACCCCGGGCCGCGCAGGAGTTCGAGCACGCCGGCGTCGCCGCGCACCCCGGCGACCAAGGCATGAACGCCATCGCCGAGGCGATCCCGAATTCGCTGCGAGCCGGAGCGAAGCAGGTCCCTGCACGACGCTGATCCGCAGCCTGCAGGACCCCTTTCCGTGACCGATGCTTTGGTCCGCTCCGCCCGGAATCCTCCCGGTGCGGGTGAAGGCGGCGTGACGGCCGGAAGCAGTTTCACAAAAGCATCGAAATGCTGCATGCTCAGATTAACATGGGTCCATGTCGAGGCTACTCCTCCTGATCACCCTTGGAACCATGCTGTCCTTCCGCGTCGTTCCGGGTGAAATCGCGGAGCCGGTCGTTCCCGGACTGTCGTCCAGCCAGCTCGATCCGGAGCTCAAGGGCCAGGTCCTGATCGAGGAATTGAATTGCGTGGCGTGCCACCCGGGCGACGCGGCCCTGGCGGCTCGATCGAGGAAAGCACCCCGCCTCTCCGAGGTCGGTTCCCGGGTGAACCCGTATTATCTCGAGTCCTACATCCGAGATCCGCATGGGACCAAACCCGGCACACCGATGCCGGATCTCCTGACGACGCTGGGCGAGGCGGGCAAGAGGCAGGTCGCGGCATCGCTAACCCATTTCCTGCTATCGCTGAAGAAGAGCGACTTTTCCCTGCAGCCCCCTGATGCGGTGGCCGCGGAGCACGGAAGACGGCTGTTCCATTCCCGGGGTTGCGCGTCCTGCCATTCTCCCCGCGATGATGGAGGGACGGAACTGCTCCCCAAGACGTCTGTCGCGCTGGGGGCGTTGGAAAGGAAGTACAGCTTCAAGAGCCTGGTCGGCTTTCTGCGGCAACCGCACGTCAGCCGGCCTTCAGGACGCATGCCCGACCTGCGCCTGCAGGGGCAGGACCTTGAACGCATCGCCCATTACCTGCTGCGGGGAACCCGGGTGCCGGGTTCCCTGGCCTACACCCTGTATCGAGGCCAGGTGTGGGAAGGGCTGGACAGCGACAAGGTGAATGCGGAGCGGGCTGGACAGGTGAAAGATTTTTCCCTGGAGAGCCTGGGCAACGTCCAGCATCACACGGGGATCCAGTACGAAGGCTGGATAAACATCGCCCACAAGGGGCGCTACACGTTCTTCCTGAAAATGAACGGCGGATCGCTGGCCGTGGATGGAATCCGGATCATCCAGCAGGACCCCAGCGATCGGCGCGGGGTCAAGCCGTTGGAGGGTGCGACGGAACTGGACGCAGGGTGGCGAAGGATACAACTCACTTACTTTCACACCGGGCATGACCCGAAATTGTCCTGCGAAATGGCGGGCCCGCACTTCGACCGGCAGGCGATTCCCTCGTCGATGCTTTCGATTTCAAACGAAAAGATTCCGGCCTTTGAGCCGCTCAAGGTGGATGAGGAACTCGCCGCGCGTGGACGGGAACACTTTTCGAAGCTCGGCTGCGCCAGTTGCCACAACGACCTCCAGGTCCCGCCCCGATCCGGTCCCGCTTTTTCGGCGCTCGATTCCAGCCGGGGATGCTTGAGCGAGGGTGCCGGCCCGTGGCCTCGCTTCGGTCTGAATGCG
>JAHFOZ010000303.1:0-3726 GCA_023261405.1 Planctomycetota bacterium | reverse complement strand
ACAGCGCGGATGGATCGCGAAGGCATTGCCCCATGCGGAGCAAGCGAAGCTCAGCGACAAGCAGCGGCTCGACAAGACCCTGGTCACCTTCAACTGCATCGCCTGTCACGATCGCGCCGGTCTCGGGGGGATCGCCCGGGAGCGCAAGACGCTCTTCACGGGAGCCCAGCCGGAGATGGGGGACCAGGGCCGCCTGCCTCCGCCCCTGACCCACGTCGGGGCGAAGCTGAAGCCCGAGTGGATCGCCGAGGTGCTGCTGCACGGGAAGCGCCAGCGGGGGTACCTGGATGCAAGCATGCCGCAGTTCGGCGAAGCGAACGTCGGGCATCTCGTGGACCTGTTCGGCAAGGTGGATGAACTGGAAGCCGCGGGCATCCCCAGGATTGCCGACCTTCAGGAGTCCAGGAACGCCGGTCACCGGATGATCGGCGTCACCGGCCTCAGCTGCATCGCCTGCCATGATTTCAACGGGCAGAAGTCGGGCGGGGTGAGCGCGCTCGACCTGGTGTACGTGACCGAACGCCTCAAGAAGAACTGGTTCCACCTCTACCTGCGGGAACCTTCACGCTTCCACCCGCTGGTGATCATGCCCACCTATTGGCCCGATGGAAAGGCCGCCCTGCCGGCCATCCTCGGCGGCGATGCCGGGCAGCAGATCGAAGCCCTGTGGCTCTACCTGGAGGACGGCCCCCGCGTCCGGAAGCCGGCCGGATTGTCCCGGCAGTCGAACGAACTCCGGGTCGGCGACGTGGCGGAGGTCTGCCGGGGGCGGAGTCCCGCGGGTTATCGCGGGATCGGCGTGGGGTACCCGGAGCGCATCAACCTGGCGTTTGATTCGGAGGAGATGGCGCTGCGCCAGCTCTGGAAGGGCGAGTTCGCAAACGTCGACCTGGGTTCCTTCCAGCCGCGGGGGACGGATCGCATCTCATTTCCCCCGGGCATTCCGTTCCACCGTCTGAAATCCCTCGAGGACAACTGGCCTTACAAGGGGAAGACCAGCCATTCATTCCCCCAGGATCAGGGGTACCAGTTCCGAGGATATCATCTGGATGCCCTGCGAAGTCCGACGCTCCTGTACCGCTATGGCGACGTCGCCGTGGAGGATTTCTTCGAGGATGCGCGGGACAAGAGCGGCAAGGCCTACTTCAAGCGGACGATGAGATTCGAAGCACCCGCGGAGCCGCTTCCGTTCCATTTCCGGGCGGCCACGGGCAAGAAGATCACCGCGGCATCGGACCGGCTTTTCGGCGTCGATCAACTCCAGTTGCGCATCACCAGCGATCACAAAGGCATCATGCGCGAAGGCAATCCTGGCGAGGTGTTGATTCCCCTGACGCTGCCCAAGGACCGCTCCACGCTCACCCTGGAGTACCAATGGTGATCGCGCGTTCCATGATGGTCCTCCTGGCCTTGATGGTCGCCCCGCTCCTTCGCGCGGAAGACGACCTCGGTGCATTGTGGGGCAGCGCCCAGGAGGAGGCGAAATACTATCCCATCGTGGACATCCTGATTCCGCCGCAGGTCCCGATGCGCCCGGGCGGTCTTGAAATCCTTCCGGACGGACGTCTGGCGGTGGGTACCCGGCGCGGCGACATCTACTTCATCAAGGGCGCGTTCGAATCCCCGCCCAGGCCGGAATATCACCTGTTTGCGTCCGGGCAGGATGAAATCTTCTCGCTGGCCTGGAAAGACGGTGCGATGACGGCCGTCAGCTTCGGGGAAGCGACCCGCATCTCCGACGCCGACGGAGATGGGGTCGCCGACCGCTACGATACGCTGACGAACAACTGGGGCTACGCCGAGGGGCACGAATTCGCATTCGGATCCAAGCACGATCCCGATGGCAACCTCTGGGTGGCGCTGGGTCTGAGCGGATCTTATGAATCGCACAACCTGTTCCGGGGTTGGGCGGTGAAAGTGACGCCGGATGGAAAGATGATCCCGGTCTGCAGCGGACTGCGAAGCCCGGCCGGCGTGGGCCCGAATGCGGAAGGGGCGATGTTTGCCATCGAGAGCCAGGGTCCGTGGAACGGATGCTGCTCGCTGAAGCATCTCAAGGAGGGGGCCTTTCTCGGGCATCCCGCGAGTTACAACTGGTATGCTTACGCCCCCGGCGTGAAAGTCCCCGGAGTCAAGCCGAACAGCGATTCGCGCATGAGCGTGGAAAGGAAGCGGGTCAAGGAGCTGGTGCCTCCGGCGGTGAGGTTTCCGTACATCAAGATGGGTCGCTCGGTCTCCGGATTCCGGCTCAACAAGACCGGCGGCAAGTTCGGCCCCTTCGACAACCAGATCTTCCTGGGCGACTACACCCTCAGCGTCATCCTGCGCGCGACGACCGAGCAGATCAACGGAGTGTGGCAGGGCGCCTGTTACCCCTTCCGCGAGGGGCTGGCCACGGGGATCATGAACGTCGAATTCTCGCCCAAGGGCCAGCAGATCGCCGGGGGGTTCACCACGAACAGCCAATGGCCCGTGCGCGGAACCGAGCCCTTTGCCCTCCAGCGCATCGACTGGAATGGCGTCGTCCCCTTCGAGATCAAGGAGATCAATATCAGGAAGGACGGCTTCCGGATCACCTTCACCAAGCCTGTGGACCCGCAGATCGCCGCCAGGGCCGGGGCCTACGACATCACCACGTATACCCACATTTACCACGCCGGCTACGGCAGTCCCGAGGTGGACCAGACGACCGCCCGCGTGACTCACGCGGTCCCTTCGGCTGACGGACTTTCGGTGATGGTGCATCTGGAGAAGATCACGGAAGACCATATCCACGATTTCGATCTTTCCAGGATCAGATCCCAGGATGGCCAGCGTCTTGTCCACCACAAGGCCTACTACACGGTCAACGAAACCCCGAAGGACTAAGGAGTTCTCATGCGTGCGCTGCGCCAGGGTCCGATCGCCTCCGTCCTCTTGTTGTCCTTCGGCCTCGCCCATGCCGCGGACGACGAGCAGTGGCTGACCTACGCCGGCGGGGAAGGGCCCGGCAAGGGGAAGAAGATCGTGCTGATCGCGGCCGATCAGGAATATCGCAGCGAACAATCGATGCCCATGATGGCGAAGATTCTCAGCACGCGGCACGGCTTTGACTGCACCGTGCTGTTCGCCGTCAACGACAAGGGCGAAGTCGATCCCACCCTGCCGGTTTACCCCGAGAAAGGGAAGGAATTCAAGGAGCACCACATTCCCGGCCTTGAGCATCTCGCCACGGCCGATCTCGTCATTTTCTTTCCCCGACTGCTGACGCTCCCCATGTCCGAACGGGAGCTCATCGTCAAGTATGTCGATTCCGGCAAACCCATCCTCGCGCTGCGCACGGCGAACCACGGCTTTCACGCCGCGCTGCCCTACAGGATCAACGGCAAGAATGTGAATTGGGGCAACGATGTGCTGGGCGGAACCTTCATGGGCCACCACGGGCGCTACCACGCCGACTCGACACGCGGCCTCATCGTTCCGGAACAGAAAGAGCATCCCATCCTCATCGGCGTGAGCGACATCTGGGGAGACTCGGACGTTTACCGGACCTACAAGGAGGGGACGAGTCTGCCGGCCGCTTGCACCGCCCTGGTCTTGGGTCAGCCCCTCATGGGCCGAAGCCGCGACGATGCGCCGAATCCGAAATTGGAGCCGCTGCCCGTCGCCTGGTTCAAGGACTGGCAGACCAGTGGGGGCAAGAGCGCCCGCGTCTTCCAATCCACCATGGGCAGCGGCACGGATCTG
>JAHFOZ010000645.1 GCA_023261405.1 Planctomycetota bacterium | reverse complement strand
CCGGCCCTCGAGGCGGCGCTTGAACTTCTCGAGCAACCGGTCGCCGGGGGTGCGGCCGAAGACCACGAGCGCCGTGAGCTTGGAGGCCCCGAGCAGCCCGCGCGGCGAGGCGATGGTGATCGTGGCCTTCGAGAGGTGCTCCACGCCCTCGATGGCGGCGATGCCCTCCTGCTCCTCCTTGAGCACCCGGCTGAAGGCGGGGTCCTTCATCGTCTTGTTCACCACCACCAGGTTCGCGCCGCTCTCGCGCATGTACCGGTTGATGCTCTCGCGGAACCCCTGGGCAATGACGTTGAAGGCGATGATCGCCGCGATGCCGATCCCGATCCCGAGCACCGAGAGCACGCTCCGGACGCGACGCCGGAGGAGGTTCTTGAGGGTCAGCACGTCTTGAGGGCTTCCCGGAGGTCGTGGATGATGTCCGAGGCGTCCTCGATCCCCACGGAGACCCGCACGCCTCCCGGGCTCAGGTGGCCCGCTCGCCGCACGGCGGGCGGGAGGGCCGAGTGGGTCATGCCCGTGGGCTTCTCGATGAGCGTCCGGATCTGTCCCAGCGAGACCGCGAGCGTGATCGTGTAGGCGTGCTTGGCGCAGTGGTTCACGAGGCGCGAGGCGGCGCGGCCGCCGCCCCGGACGACGAAGTAGATCATGTTCGAGGGTGCGAAGGTCCCGTCGAAGTCGGTCATCTGCCGGCGCGCCAGGTCGCGCTGGGGAAAGCTCTCGAGGCCCGGGTAGGCCACGCGCGCCACCTTGGGATGGCCCTCGAGGAAGCGGGCGACTTCGAGCGCGTTCTGCTCCTCCTTGCGCAGGCGCAGTTCCAGCGAAGGGAGGCCATAGACGAGGATGGGCCAGGCGTTCTTGGGCGAAAGGGCGCCGCCGAAGTCCTTCCGGTAGAGGAGCAGCGGTCCTTCGAACGCCCGGCGGGTGACGACGGCGCCGCCCATGTCGGTCCCGAACCCGCAGATGTTCTTGGTGAGGCTGTGGACGACCATGTCCGCCCCGCGGGACAGAGGGCGCTGGCAGAAGGGGGTGGCGAACGTGTTGTCCACGATCGAGATCACCTTCCGCTTCCGGCACGCGGCGCTCACCGCCTCGATGTCGATGAGTTCCAGGGTCGGATTGACGGGCGTCTCGTAGAGCGCCGCACGGGTGTGCCGGCCGATCGACCGCGCGAGCAGGCCGGGGCGGCTGAAGTCCAGGTAACGCACGGAGACGCCCATGCGGGGCATCCAGTTGGTGAGAAGGCTGTAGGTGCAGCCGTAGAGCGCGTGGTGCGCCAGCACCTCGTCGCCGGCGCGGAGGGTCACGCCCAGAGCCGCGGCTATGGCCGCCATGCCGGTGGCAAACGCCACCCCCGCCTCGCCCTCCTCGACGAAGGCGAGCCGCTCCTCGAGCATGGCGCGGGTGGGCTCGTCGAGCCGGTCGTAGATGAAGATCTCGCCCCTGCCGTGCTTCCGCGGCTCGCTGAACCCGCAGAAACCCCGGGCCCCGCGCTCGGCGGTCTCCAGCCGGTAGGTGCTCGAGGAGGAGATGGGCGGGACCACGTGGTGCTCGAAGTCCCACTTGGCGGAAAGGAATTTCCCGTGGACGAGGAAACTATGCTTCGAGTACGGGGGCTGGTACGCGCCCTTGCGCTTCGGCATGCCGGAGGGATTATCGAGCCCCCTGCCGGGACTGTCAACCCCGGGGGGTCCCCGAAAACCTGAGGTGCGCCCCGGCCGCCTCCCTGCTATAATCTTTCACTTCATGGACCTCGAAAAGGCGCGGGAGGTGCTGAAGACCGAGGCGCAGGCGATCCTCTCGCTCGTGCCGCGGCTCGGCCCCGACTTTCTTGCCGCCGCGGAGATGATCGCCGGTGGAAGGGGCCACCTGGTCGTCACCGGGATGGGCAAGGCAGGGCTCGTCGCCCAGAAGATCTCCGCCACATTCGCCTCCACGGGGACCCCGTCCATCTTCCTTCACCCCGCCGAGGCCTACCACGGGGACCTTGGGCGCCTCGTGAAGGAGGACGTGATCCTGGCCGTCTCCAACAGCGGCGAGACCGAGGAGGTCGTGCGCCTCCTCCCCTCTCTCCGCCAGATCGGGGCCCGCCTCGTGGCCATCACCG
>JAHFOZ010000644.1 GCA_023261405.1 Planctomycetota bacterium | reverse complement strand
CGAGGACGCCACCTCGCGCGCCGCCGCCCGGAGCCGGTACTTGGGCACGAGGAAGTCCACGTTGGTGGCCGCGCACCCCGCGATGAGGGCGATGATCAGGATCACCGCGATGAGCTCGATGAGGGTGAATCCTCCCTCGCTCAGTTTGAGGGGTGAGCTGCGGAGGCCAAGGTCGCGGGACGTCCGGCACCGGCTCACGACTCCGCCTACCTCTTGTAGGCCTCGTGATTCCAGAGGTCTTCCATGTTTCCCTCGCCTCCCGGCCGGCCGTCCTCGCCGAAGGAGATGATGTCGTAGGGCTGCCCGTTGGTGCCGGGCTTCCGGTACTCGAACTTGTTGTCCCAGCCGTCGCGGAGCTCCTTCTTGTAATAGCCGCCCTGCGGCCAGCTCGTGGGGTCGATGTAGGACGGCATGATGCGGAGGTCATCCAGGTTCTCGGGGAGCCGGTGGTGGTTCAGCTTGAAGATCTGCACCTTCGCGTCCAGATCGACGATCGCGGCCTTGGTGGCCGTCACCCTGGCCTTGTCGGCGTGGCTGATCACCTGGGTGGTCACCACGGCGGCCAGGATGCCGATGATGACGATCACCACCATCATTTCGACGAGGGTAAAACCCCTGTCTCTGCGCGAACGGATACTCACGGCACTCCTCCTCTACAGGTTGGACATCTGCAGGATCGGCAGCAGGATGGCCAGCACGATGAAGCCCACCACCACCGCCATCCCCACGATCATCAGGGGCTCGAGGAGCGCCGTCAGCTTCTGGGACGCCACCTCGACCTCCTCATCATACGCCTGCGCGGTCTTCTTGAGCAACTCCTCCAGCCGCCCCGACTCCTCGCCCACCGCGATCATGTACCCCACGACCGGCGGGAACACCTTGCTGTTCTTGAGCGGAGTGGAGATGTCCGCCCCCTCCGCCACCTTCTGCCGGACCTGTTCCAGGGTGTCGGCCAGGAGCGCGTTGTCCACCACCTTCTTGACCACGTTCATTGCCTCGAGCACCGGCAGGCCGCTCTCGAGCAGCGTCGCGAACGTGATGGCAAACCGCGAGATTGCCACCTTCTTCAGCAGCGTCCCCAGCACCGGGATCCGCAGCTTCATCGTGTCGATCCACAGCCGCCCCCCCGGCGTCGCCAGGGCCCGCCAGTAGAGGACGTAGGCCCCGATCCCCACCAGCGCGAAGGCCCACCAGTAGCTCGAGAGGAACCCCGAGACGGTCGTCAGGATCACCGTGGGGAGCGGGAGCGCGGCTTTCTGCTTCTCGATCACCGTCATGATCTTCGGGACCACGAACGTGAGGAGGATCGTGACCACCCCCACCCCGATCACCAGCATGATGATGGGGTAGGTCAGCGCGGCCATCACCCGGGCCTTGTTCCGGTTCTGGGAGTGCAGGTAGTCAGCCACGCGGAAGAGGACCTTGTCCAGGTTCCCGCCCGCCTCCCCCGCCCGCACCATGTTCACGTGCAGCTCGCTGAAGTAGAACCGGTGCGATTCCATCGCGTCCGAGAGCGTGCCTCCCTGCGACACCTTTTCCCGGACATCCATCAGCGCGGTCTTGAGGTCCGTGTACTCCGTCTGCTCGAGGATCGCGGTCATCGCGCCGATCATCGGGATGCCCGCCCCCAGGAGCGTGGCCAGCTGGCGGGTGAGGATCGCGATCTCCTCCGGCCGGCGACGCCGGAAGGAAAGGAGCCCCACGCCCGCCTTCTTCGCCGCCTTGCCCGTGCCCCCCGCCACCTCCAGGTCGGTGACGTGCAGCTTGCGCCCCTTGAGCTTGAGCCGCGCGTCCTTGGGGGAATCGGCGTCGATGACGCCCCCTTCCGCGGCGCCCTCGTGGGTCAGGGCTTTGAAGTTATAGACCGGCATGCGAACGAATCACGGAGCACGAGGTCGCCAGGCGCCCATCCCGTGATCCGTGATCCGACATTGGTGATTCGCCTCTAGAACGTGTCCATCTGCGTCATCCGGAGGACCTCCTCCACCGTGGTCTTCCCGGCGAGAACCTTCCGCGCGCCGTCCATGCGCAGGGTGCGCATCCCGCGCTTGATCGCACCGGACTTGATGAAGGTGGACCCCGTGCGCTGCATCGTCTGCTCCCGAACG